>JBKPJW010000253.1:0-18467 GCA_046730875.1 Actinomycetota bacterium
CCCCATTCCCGCACCCGCGACCCGGCCGGCAACCGGCCCCGACCTCGGATTCAAACCCGGCGTCAGACCCAAATCCGGTCCCGACCCTGCGCCGCCCGGACATCGGCACACCCTCGAACTGACCACTCCCACCGGCCACACCTATTACTCCACCGCCCCGCCATTGCCCGGATCGCACACCGGCGAACGCAGCGCGGAGTCTCGCCGGCGGCGCCACGAGCGCCACCATGCGAAGACGATCAAGCGTGTGCGGCCCGTAAGCGCACTGGTGGCCTGAGCGTAAGACTGCCCTACAAGCCTTCCCGAGCTGAACGCGCACGAAAAAGCCGCCCGCCGATCGAAATGATCAGCGGACGGCCTCCGGGCATCCCGCCGGCAGGCTGGATTGTCAGCGAGCAGCGACCTCTTCCGGTTCGGCTTCAGGTTCGGCTTCGCGCGACGCCTCCCCGGAAGGGGCGGACTGGCGGAGCTTGGCGCCTTCGACGTCGACGTCCGGCAGGATCCGGTTCAGCCAGCGGGGCAGCCACCACGCCTTATCGCCGAGCAGGTACATCACGGCCGGGACGATCGTCATGCGGACCACGAATGCGTCCACCAGGACACCAAACGCCATAGCGAACCCCAACGGCCGGACCATGTTCAGGTGCGAGAAGATGAAGCCGGAGAACACGCTGACCATGATGATGGCGGCCGCGGTGACCACGGATGCGGCATGGCTGAAGCCGGTGCGGACCGCATGCTTGGCCGACTCCCCGTGCATGTACGACTCGCGCATGCCCGAAGTGATGAACACCTGGTAGTCCATGGCAAGTCCGAACAGCACACCGATCAGGATGATCGGCAGGAAGCTCAGCACGGCGCCGGGGTTTTCGACGCCGAACACCGTCCCCAGCCAGCCCCACTGGTAGACCGCGACGACGGCGCCGAAGGCCGCCGCGAGAGAGAGCAGGAAGCCGCCTGTGGCCAGCAAGGGCACCACGATCGAGCGGAACACGATCAGCAGCAGGATCAGTGACAGTCCGACGACGATTGCCAGATATGGGGGCAGGGCGTCGCCGAGCTTGGTGGAGACATCGACGTTGCCAGCCGTCTGGCCCGTGAGGCCGATGCTGACACCGGTGGAATCCTTGATGCGGCTCTTTTCGGCGCGCAGCTCGGAGACCACCTGGACCGTGCTGGCGCTGGCCGGGCCTTCCCGCGGAATGACCTGGAAGACCGCCGTGCGGCGGTCCTCGCTCAGGGCAACCGGAACGGCGGCGGTGACGTTGGCCGTGCCGCGGAGGATGTCGGCGACGTCCAGCTGCTTCGCCGTGGCCTCGGCTTCGCTCAAGCCGGCGGGCAAGTCGCCCACCACCACAATCGGGCCCGTCATGCCTTCGCCGAAGCTGCGGCCGGTGACGTCATAGGCCTTGAACGCCTGCGACTCAACGGGCTCGGACCCGCCGTCGGGCAGTGCCAGCCGCAACTGGCTGGCCGGCAGCGCAACGATTCCCAGCAGCAGGACTCCGGCCAGGAGCGACAGGACCGGGTGCCGGGTGACCAGGCCGCCCCAACCGCGGGTGCTGCGTCGTTCGTCGCGGGCGCGGTCCGCGGACTCGTGGCCGGGGGCGGCGTTGTGCTTCGCCGCCTTGGCCCAGGCGCGGCGGGAGATGAGCCTGGGGCCGATGAGGGAGAGCATGGCCGGGGTGAGGGTCAGGGCGACGACGACGGCGACTGCCACCGTTGCGGCCGCGGACAGGCCCATGACTGCCAGGAAGGGAAGGCCCGGAATGACGAGGGCTGCGAGGGCGATGATGACAGTCAGGCCGGCGAACAGCACGGCGTTGCCGGACGTGCCGGTGGCGAGGGCCACGGATTCCTCACCGTCCATGCCGGCGAGGAGCTGGCCGCGGTGCCGGTTGACGATGAAGAGCGAATAGTCGATCCCGACGGCGAGGCCCAGCATGAGCGCCAGCATCGGTGAGATGGAACTCATGTCGACGGCGCCGCTTAGGGCGAAGGTGCCGCCGACGCCGACCGCCACGCCGACGACGGCCATCAGGAGGGGGAGCCCGGCGGCGATCAGTGTTCCCAGCATGACGACGAGCACCAGGGCGGCGATGGCGATGCCGAGGATCTCGGAGATGCCGAAGAGCTCCGAGACGTCCTCGGTGATTTCCTTGCTGGCCAGCGCTGTCACGCCGGCCGGATTGACCTCGTGGGCGATGTCCTGGACCTGCTGGCGCACTGCGGGGGCCAGGGCGTTGATGGAGGACTTGAACTGGACCTGCGCGATCGCCGCCGTGCCGTCCTCGGAAACGAACCGCATGCCCTGGGAGGCCTCAAGCTGCCGCTTGGCGAGGGCGAGCGTGGCCGTGCCGGCCTCGAGTTCCGTGGTCCCGGCGTCGAGCTTTTCCTGTCCGGCGGCGAGGGCTGCTTTCTGCTGGCCGAGCTGGGCGTCGATGGCCTCGGCCGGCATGCCCGCGGCGGTCATCTGCTGCTCCGCGGCGTCCAGCTGCGCCTTGGCCGCCGCCAGCTGAGCGGCGGACGCCTCCAGCTGGGCCTTTCCTGCGGCCGCCTTCTCCTCGCCGGCGGCAAGATCCGTGATTGCCTTGTCCAGCTGGGCCTGGGTGGCGAACGGGTCCACGGTGCCCTGAACGTCGGGAAGCGTCGTCAGCTTGGCCAGGGCGGCAGAGACCGCTTCCTTCCCGGCCTCCGTGAACTGGCCGTCCTGCGACTCGAAGACGATGCCCGCCGAACCGCCGGAGGCATTGGGCAGTTCACGCTTCAGCTTGTCCGCCATCTGCTGGGTTTCAGTGCCCGGGATCTGGAAGTTGTTGGACATGGTGCCGTGGAACGCTGCCGCGGCGCCGCCGACGGCCACCATGACGGCGAGCCAGAGGGAGATGACGAGCCAGCGGTGACGGTAGGAGAACTTGCCGAGACGGTAGAGCAGTAGGGCCATGTCAGTGCCGATCTGGGGAAGGGGTGGCGGGGGAGTGGGACGCAAAACCGGAGCCGAGCAAGCCCATTGAATCGATGAGGAGCTGGCGGAGGATGGACAGGGACGGCGGCCGAAGATCGCCGCCGCAACGGGCGAACCACACATCCATGGCAGCCTTTCCGCAGGAGATGATCGAGCCGGCGAGGGCGCGGAGGTAGAGTTCGTCGACCTCGACGCCGGGACCCTGCGCAAAGCGCTCGCGGGCGGCGTCGATGATCTGTTCTGTGCAGTGATCCCAGGCTTCCAGCTCCGAGCGGCTGAGCTGGGGATTGGTCTGGCCCAGGCTGTAGAGTTCGGCCACCGGCGCCACGGTCATGGGATCGGCCAGTTCAACGAGGGCCGCCCGCGCTGATTCCAGGATGGGTTCCCCGACCGGTCGGAGCCGGAACTGCTGGAGCGCCGTGTCCAGGAAACCGAAGGTGACTGAGGCCAGCGCGGCCTCGGTGCTGCCGAAGTAGTTGAAGAAGGTGCGCCGGGATATCCCGGCAGCCTCGGCAATGTCTTCCACCGTGAAGTTTCCGGGACCCCGAGTGCGGAGCAGGTCCATGGCGGCGTCCGTGATGGCCTGCCGGGTGGCCGCCTTATTCAGTTCGCGGCGTGAGGGCGCTGGAGAGCCGGGTTCGCCGGCCGGCGGGGAGGCGGACGCAGATGATGGTGACACGGCGCTTACACTACGTGCATGTTTGCACTCTGAGCAAGTATTTTCGGTGACCGGCGGCAGCCGCTCCGCCCAAGACTTCTGCCGCCCGCCTTTCCCCTGCGAGATTCACAGGAAAGTGAAAGCTGGTAAACAGCTATGCCTGCCTGGTGGGGCGCAGACTGGAGGTGCTCGGAACAGACTTCCCCGGAGCAACCAGCAGCTCTAAGCGCCGTCACCGCGCGGCAGATCCAGGAGACAGCACATGGCACGCACAACCAGAATCGCCCTCGGCATCGGGGCCGCGGCCGTGGCACTTGGCACCGGACTCGGAGTCGCCGGGATAGCCTCCGCCACGACGACGCCGACCCCCACCCCAGCGCCCAGCTCCAGTGTTCCGGCGGACAACTTCGCCGGCGGCCACGGCATGCGCGGCGGCCGGCACGGTCACGGTGGTGGGGGATTCGGTGCCAGCGCCAAGGACCTCGCCACCAAGCTGGGCGTGGATGAGGCCAAGGTCACCGAGGCCCTGAAGGCTTTCCGCGATGCCAACAAGCCAGCCACCCCGCCGGCCGACGGGCAGAAGCCGGACCGCGCGGCCAAGGAGAAGGCCCTGGCCGCTTCGCTGGCCAAATCGCTCGGCATCGATGAAGCCAAGGTCACCGCTGCCCTCGCGGAACTGCGCGCGGCCGAGCAAGCCAACCACGCCGCGGCACTGAAGTCCCGGCTGGACCAGGCTGTCAAGGACGGCACCCTGACCCAGGCTGAGGCAGATGCCGTGACGAAGGCCGCCGAAAAGGGTGTGATCGGCGGCCGCTAACGCCACGTCCGCAGTACAGCATCCGCTGGCCTGTCCACGCCGGCAACGCAGAAGCCCCCGGAACGATCCGGGGGCTTCTGCGTTGCACTAGCGGCGTTGCACTGCGGCGCGGATTCTTCCGCGGCGGGGAACCGGTCAGGCCTTGGCGTCCGCCAGGTCGCGGTCCGACGTCCACGCCGTTGCCGCCGGTGCCAAAGCAGCAGACGGGTCAGCGGCAGGGTCAACGGCTTCGTCGCTGAACGGATCTCCGTTGCGCGGCGCGTTGTACAGCGTCTCGTCCAGGATGCCCTGGCGCTTGGCGACGATGGTCGGAATCAGGGCCTGCCCGGCCACGTTGACGGCGGTGCGGCCCATGTCCAGGATCGGGTCGATGGCCAGCAGAAGGCCGACGCCGGCAAGCGGCAGTCCCAGCGTGGACAGCGTCAGGGTCAGCATGACGACGGCGCCGGTGGTGCCGGCTGTCGCGGCCGAGCCGAGCACGGACACGAGCGCGATCAGCAGGTACTGGGTGAAATCAAGCTGGATGCCGAAGAACTGGGCCACGAAGATGGCCGCCACGGCCGGGTAGATCGCGGCGCAGCCGTCCATCTTGGTGGTGGCACCGAGCGGTACCGCGAAGGAGGCGTAGGCGCGCGGGACGCCCAGGCTCCGTTCGGTCACGCGCTGGGTCAGCGGCAGGGTGCCGATCGAGGAGCGCGAGACGAAGGCCAGCTGTACGGCCGGCCACACGCCGGAGAAGTACTGCTTGACGGACAGTCCGTGACCGCGGACCAGGGCGGGGTAGACCACGAACAGCACGAGCGCCAGGCCGATGTAGACCGCCACAGTGAACTTGCCGAGCGAGCCGATGGTGTCCCAGCCGTAGACGGCCACGGCGTTGCCGATCAGGCCCACGGTGCCGAGCGGCGCGATCCGGATGATCCACCAGAGGACCTTCTGGATGACGGCGAGGGCGGAGGCGTTCAGATTCAGGAACGGCTCGGCGGCCTTGCCCACCTTGAGCGCGGCGATGCCGACGGCGATCGCGATCACCAGGATCTGCAGCACGTTGAAGCTCACCGCGGTGGTGGCGACGCCGTCGGTGACGGTGGTGGAGGCGCCGAGGCCCAGGAAGTTCTTGGGGAACAGGCCGGTGAGGAAGGCCCACCAGTCGCCGGACTTGCCGCTGTACTTGGCTTCCTGGCTGATGCCGGTGCCGGCGCCGGGCTGAAGCAGCACGCCGAGCCCGATGCCGATCAGCACGGCGATCAGGGACGTGATGGCGAACCAGAGCAGCGTATTCCAGGCGAGCCGGGCGGCGTTGGAGACCGCGCGCAGGTTGGAGATAGAGCTGACGACAGCCGTGAAAATGAGGGGAACCACAGCGGTCTGCAGCAGGGAGACGTAGCTGGAACCGATGGTCTGCAGCGTGGTGCCGAGGGCGTTGGGGTTCGCCTTGGTGCTGCCCGTGTACTTGGCGAGGAGGCCAAGGCCGAGGCCCACGATCAGGGCGGCGATGATCTGGAAGCCGAACGAGCCGGCCCATTTGGGCAGCTGGAACCCGGTCTTCCCAGCAGGTGCGGGGGTGCTTGTTTGAGTGCTCACCGGAACACGCTAGGGCCGCCGTCCTTAGCATGACGAACGGAGGTTGAGAAATGTTACGGGCTCATTTGTCGCCTCGCGGTTCCAGATCCCAGTAATTACGCCGGAAGACTACCCGTTTGTGAAGTTATTCCCGGTGCGCGTGTGGCAAACGTCTCCCCTGGCACGCGGGAACCGCCCTACGTGAGCAATGCCCGCTTGAGGGTATCCAGGCCCACGGACCCGATGTTAAGGGCTTTCGTATGGAACGCCTTGAGGTCGAAGCCGGGCCGGGATTCCAGCTCTGTCCGGATCTGCTCCCAGAGCCGCTGGCCCACCTTGTAGGACGGGGCCTGTCCCGGCCAGCCGAGGTAGCGGGCGAACTCGAAGTTCAGCTGCCCTTCGCTGATGGCGAGGTTCTGCTTCAGGAACTCATAGCCCGTGTCCGGGGTCCACGTCCCGGAGCCCCAGCGTTCGGGAACCTCCAGCTCCAGGTGGACGCCGATGTCGAACACCACGCGTGCCGCCCGCATGCGCTGCGCGTCCAGCATGCCCATGTGATCGCCCGGGTCCTTGAGGTAGCCCAGTTCCTGCATGAGCCTCTCGGCGTACAGTGCCCAGCCTTCGCCGTGCCCTGAGGTCCAGCAGACGTTTCGACGCCACTTGTTCAGCAGTTCGCGGCGGTACGTGGCGGTGGCGATCTGAAGGTGGTGGCCCGGCACCCCCTCGTGGTAGACCGTAGTGGTTTCGGCCCAGGTGGTGAAGGTGTCCTCGCCCGGCGGCACGGACCACCACATGCGGCCCGGCCGGCTGAAGTCGTCCGAGGGCCCCGTGTAGTAGATGCCGCCTTCGTCGGTCGGGGCGATCCGGCACTCCAGGGTCTTCATGACCTCCGGAATCTCGAAGTGCACGCCCGCGAGGTCGGCCACGGCCTTGTCGGAAAGTTCCTGCATCCACGCCTGAAGGGCGTCAGTGCCCTTGAGCTGCCGCGCGGGGTCGTTGTTCAGGACTTCCTTGGCTTCCTCGACGGTGGCGCCGGGGCGGATCTCCCCGGCCACCCGCTCCTGTTCGGCGATCAGCCGGTCGAGTTCCTGCACACCCCAGGCGTAGGTTTCCTCCAGGTCCACGGTGGCGCCGAGGAAGTCGCGGGAGGCCAGCGCGTAGCGCTCGCGCCCCACGGCATCCTTGGCCGGGGCAGCGGGCAGCATCTCGGACTCCAGGAAGCCGGCCAGCCGGGAGTAAGCCGCCCGCGCGGCGGCAGCGCCGGCGTCGAGCTCTGACCGCACGTCGGCTGGCAGCGGGCCGTCGGCCGTCTTGGCACCGGCGGCGAGTTTCGCGAAGAAACCGTCGTCCGCGGCATGCTTGCTGGCCTGCTCGATCACGATCGAGACCTGGCGGGCTGCGGCCACCTTGCCGTCCCGCATCGCCGAGCGCAGCGACTCGATGTAGCCGTCGATCGCGGCGGGGACATTGTGGGCCCGGCCTGCGATGTGTCCCCACTGTTCGGCGGTGTCCGTCGGCATAAGGTCGAAAATCGCCCGGATGTTCTGGGACGGGGAATCAATGTTGTTCAGATCGGCAGTGTGCCAACCCGATTCGTGGATTTCCAGCTGCAGTCCAAGCCGCTCGCGCATGGCGTCGAGGGTAACGGCATCGACGTCGTCCACCGGCTCCAGCCCGTCCAGTGCTGCGAGGGCCTCGCGCGCGGCGGCCGCAAATTCCTCATGGCCCGAGGGTGAGAAGTCCTGGTACTCGGTCTCGTGCCCCGGCAGGCCGAGCTCGGTGGCGAAACTCGGGTTAAGCCGGATGAGGGTGTCCGTGTAGGCGTCCGCGACGGCGTCAATGGCCGTCTGCGGGCGCGTGGGTGCAGTGTCGTCTGAGGCAATCGCGTCGGTAGTCACCCGACGAGACTAGCCCGGCCACCGCGACTATGAAAGAGTCGCTGAACTATTTTCAGGGCACGCCGGGGGACAGGATGACCGCTCAGCCGAGGCTGCGGCGCCAGGCGTCCGGACCGGGCCTGGGCGCCAGCCGAAGCTGCTGACGGCGAACCCAGTGCCGGACGCCTGCCTTTTCCGGCGCGGGCTGCTCGGCCTGACCCAGGGACAGCACGACGGCGGTGAGTGCCGCCAGCTCTTCCGGCGTCGGCTCGCCCTTGGCGACGGAGAACAGGACCTCGGGCGCAGTCTCCGGTTCGGCGGCCGGTTCGAGGGAGTCGTTGCCGGTCACAGCGGGATGTTCCCGTGCTTCTTGGCGGGCAGGGCGGCGCGCTTGTCCCGGAGGGCGCGCAGGCCCTTGATGATCTGCACGCGTGTCTCGGACGGGGCAATGACGGCGTCCACGTAGCCGAGCTGGGCGGCCTGGTACGGGTTGAGCAGCTCTTCCTCGTACTGGCGGATCACCTCGGCGCGCTTGGCCTCGACGTCCCCGCCGGCCTCAGCCACCGCGGCGAGTTCGCGGCGGTACAGGATGTTCACGGCACCCTGGGCGCCCATGACGCCGATCTGGGCGGTGGGCCAGGCGAGGTTGAGGTCCGCGCCGAGCTTCTTGGAGCCCATCACGATGTACGCCCCGCCGTAGGCCTTGCGGGTGATCACGGTCAGCTTGGGCACGGTGGCCTCGGCGTAGGCATAGAGCAGCTTCGCCCCGCGCCGGATGATGCCCTGGAATTCCTGGTCCTTGCCCGGCAGGAAGCCGGGAACGTCCACCAGGGTGATGATCGGGATGTTGAAGGCGTCGCAGTGCCGGACAAAGCGGGCAGCCTTCTCCGAGGCGGCAATGTCCAGGGTGCCGGCGAACTGCATGGGCTGGTTGGCCACGATGCCCACGGTGTGGCCCTCGACTCGTCCGTAACCGATGATCACGTTCGGGGCGTAGAGGGACTGCATCTCCAGGAAGTGGGCGTCGTCGACGATCTGCTCGATGACCTTGCGCATGTCGTACGGCTGGTTGGCCGAGTCGGGGATGAGCAGATCCAGGGCGAGGTCGTCGTCGTCGACCTCCAGCTCCTGCTGGTGCTCAAGCACCGGGGCCTCGGCGAGGTTGTTGGAGGGAAGGAAGTCCAGCAGTTCGCGGACGAACTCGACTGCGTCGGCCTCGTCGGAGGCGAGGTACGTCGAGGTGCCGGTATTGGAGTTGTGCTGGCGGGCGCCGCCCAGGGTCTCCATGTCCACATCCTCGCCCGTGACGGTTTTGATGACATCCGGGCCGGTGATGAACATGTGGGACGTCTTGTCCACCATGACCACATAGTCGGTCAGGGCGGGGGAGTAGGCCGCGCCGCCGGCGGAGGGGCCCATGATGAGTGAGATCTGCGGGACCACACCGGAGGCGTGCACGTTGTTGCGGAAGATGTCCGCGAACATCGCCAAGGATGCGACGCCCTCCTGGATGCGGGCGCCGCCGCCGTCGAGAATACCGACCACGGGGCAGCCGTTGCGCAGGGCGAACTCCTGGACCTTGACGATCTTTTCGCCGTTGACCTGGCTCAGCGAGCCGCCGTAGACGGAGAAGTCCTGGCTGTAGACGGCGACCGGGCGGCCGTCCACCGTGCCGTACCCGGAGACCAGGCCGTCGCCCAGCGGCTTCTTCTTCTCCATGCCGAACGCGGTGGAGCGGTGCACGGCCAGCGCATCGAATTCCACGAAGGAATCGGCGTCCAGCAGGAGGTCGATGCGCTCGCGGGCGGTGCTCTTGCCCCGCGCGTGCTGCTTCTCGATCGCTTCCGGACCGGAGGGCTGCTCTGCACGCGCCTGGCGGTCGCGGAAATCTGCAATCTTTCCCGCAGTCGTGGTCAGATCGTGGCTCATCAAGTGTCTCCGGCTCTGTCGCAAGGTTATTCGGTGCCCGGCAGCGGGGTCCTTTGGCTGGAATCCACAAAAGCAAGGCTCTGCTGGCAAGTCTAGTGACGGTATTGGCCGGTGCCGCTGTAGGGAACCTACAATTTTCCCGCACTGAAGCTCGCGCAGCGTTTTGTTACTCGTCAGTAACATGGATCGGCTAGAGTGTGATCATGACTTCAAGCAATGATGCTTCGGGCACCGCTGCAGGGCCGTACCAGGCCACCGGTTCCCTCCAGGACCGCACCATCCTCATCTCGGGAGGCAGCCGCGGCATCGGCCTGGCGATCGCCCTCCGCGCGGCCCGGGACGGCGCCAACATCGTGCTGATGGCCAAGACCGGCCAGCCCCACGCCAGGCTGGAGGGCACCGTGTACACAGCCGCCGAACAGATCGAGGCCGCCGGCGGCCGGGCGTTGCCGGTGGTGGGCGACGTGCGCAACGACGCCGACGTTGCCGGCGCTGTCGGCGCCGCGGTTGACCGCTTTGGCGGGATCGACGTCGTCATCAACAATGCTTCGGCAATTGACCTCTCCACTACCGATGAAGTGGACATGAAACGCTACGACCTGATGCAGGACATCAATGTCCGTGGCACGTTCCTGCTTTCGAAGATGGCCCTGCCTGCCCTGCGCGCATCCGAGGCCGGGCACATCCTGACACTGTCCCCGCCCCTGAACCTGGACCCCAAGTGGGCGGGTATGCACCTGGCCTACACCATGGCCAAATACGGCATGAGCCTGACCACCCTGGGGCTGGCGGAGGAGCTCAAGTCCGACGGTGTCACGGTGAACTCGCTCTGGCCCTGCACGTTGATCGACACTGCCGCGATCCGCAACATGCCCGGCGGCGACAAGATTGTCCAGGCCGCCCGCAGCCCCGAAATCATGGCCGACGCCGCCCACGCCGTGCTGACCGGCGCCACCAAGGTCCCCGATCACGGCAGCCGCAGCGGAAACTTCTACACCGATGAGCAGGTTCTCACGGCGGCCGGGGTGACGGATTTCAGCCCGTACAGCCTTGGCGCGCCGGAGGACCGGCTGGCCCCGGACATCTTCCTCTGAACTTCCTGAGAGTTTTCGGCCGCCTGCCCTGCGCCAATTCCCCACGTTGGAGGATGGGAAGTTCGAAATCGCCGGCATGTCCGGCCGACCCGCCGGACAGAGCGGCCAAAGGTGGGGAGGTTCTGCGGAAGCACGGAGCCCACAGGGGCGGGAGCCTGGCTGCGCTTTCCTCGGTAGGATTCAAGCATGGAAGCCCTGCAGGAAACCCCGGACCGTCCGCCCCTGGACCTCAGAGCCCTCAGCGATGAGGCCTTCCTGTCGGCCAACGGGATTCCCAGCCTGACGGTGGTGGAATCCACCGGCTCCACCAATGCCGACCTTCTCCGCGGCGTGACCGAGGACCCCGGCGCCTGGCCGGACCTGTCGGTGCTGACCGCCGAGTACCAAAGCGCCGCGCGCGGCCGGCTCGACCGCCGCTGGGAGGCCCCGGCCCGCAGCTCCGTCTCCGTCTCGCTGGTGCTCCACCCGGTCAATGCCGACGGCCGGCCGCTGCCGACCCACAGCTACTCGTGGCTCTCCCTCCTGGCCGCACTCGCCCTGCGGGAAGCACTGACGGAAACGGCCGGCCTTCCGGCGGAACTCAAATGGCCCAACGACGTTCTGGTGCGGGGCCGGAAGATCGCAGGTATTCTGGCCCAGCTCGGCCCGCTAGGCGGCAGCGGCACGCCCCCGGTCATTTTGGGCACCGGCCTGAACGTCACGCTCACGAAGCCCGAACTCCCGGTCCCCACCGCCACATCAGTCTTGCTGGAGAACCCGACAACAGTGGACCGGACCGAACTCCTGAAGAGCTACCTGTCCCGCTTCGCCACGCTGTACCGGAGTTTCTGCAATGCCGACGGCGACCCCGCCGCCGGCATGGCCGGCGGACAGTCCTTGCACAAGAGGGTGGAACACTTGCTGACGACCCTCGGCAAGCAGGTCCGGGCCCAGCTGCCGGGCGATCACGAGATCATTGGCCACGCGACGCGCCTGGATGAGTACGGCTCGCTGCTGGTGACCGACGCGGCGGGCCGGGAACATGTGGTGACCGCCGGCGACGTCGTGCATCTGAGGCCGTGGAACCCGGCCGAGAGCGGCGGGCAGGACGACGCCAGTCGCAGCGGAGCAGAAAGCGGCTATGCGTAAATTGCTCCTGCCGGGAGAGCAAGTGATTGTGGCAACCCGGCCCCAGCCCAGGATGCTTATCTTTCCGGGGCTGTTGTTCGTCGTTATTCCTGCCCTCGCCGCCTATGCCTGCGCGTGGATTCTCAAGGGAGGCCCGGCGAAGCTCGTGCCCCTGGTGCCAAAAACGTGGACGCCCTGGCTGATCGCCGTGTGCCTGGGCGTGGCCGCGTGGATCCTGCTGGGCTATTGCCTGCCGCGGGTCATGGCCTGGCAGGCCACGCGCTACATCCTGACCAGCCAGCGCTTAGTTGCCCGCTATGGCATGTGGCGGCGGCGAGATGAGCAGGTCCCGCTTGCCGCCGTCCGCAATGTGGCCATTGAGCAATCTTTGTTGCAGCGCCTATTGCACTCCGGGAATATATCCTTGGATACCGGGTACCCCGCGGAAACGGTGGTTCCCGATGTCCCGGAGGTCGCGACGTTCCGTAACTTCGTGCTTGACGCCATCGGCGATCTCCCCAAGGGCGAGGCGTTCAGGGCCGATGGCATGACATACGACCCGGGCGAGACCTGGCCGTGGGAGACGAGAGAAGGTGAAAGAGATGAACGCTGAGGACGTCCACCAGGACATCGACCTCGCCGCGCAGGAGATGCTCCGGGCGCCCCAGGACGTCGTCTCGGAGCCGGGAGCCGTCACCCCGGTGCCGGCCCCTGATGCCGCGGGCGACACGGATTTCCGTGGCGAGCCCGATTTCGACGCCGACGCCGGCGCGCACTTCGAGCCGGACGAACCCGACGAACTCGACGAACCCGACGAACCTGGAGTCGATCCGGCAGCCGAGCCGGTCGCCCCGCCCACCGGCTCGATGTCCCTGGAGCGGCTGGCCGCAAAAGCGCTGGAAACCCGGCTGCTGGGCGGTGAGCGCAAGCTCAGGCGGCGTGAAGTCGCTGCCGGTGCAGGCCTCTCTCTGCTCTCTGCCCGGAAACTCTGGCGCGCCCTCGGCTTCCCCAACCTCGGGGATGAAGACGTCGCCTTCACCGAGCGCGACCAGGCCGCACTGTCCACCATCGTGGACCTGGTGCGTGAGGGCAAACTCACCGAGGAAGCCGCCATCTCCGTCACCCGGGCCATTGGCCAGATGACCGACCGGATGGTGGTCTGGCAGATCGAGGCCCTCGTGGAGGACATGGTTCAGGAGCAGGGGGTGCCGGATGCCGTGGCCCGGAAGAGGCTTGTCAGCCAGTTGCCGTCCCTCGTCGACGCCTTGGAGGACATGCTGGTCTACTCCTGGCGCCGGCAGCTCAACGCCGCTGTGCAGCGCCTCGCCGTCCGCGCCGAAGCCGGCCTGCAGTCCAGCGAAGAGGGCCGCGAAGGCGACGAGGACGACGCCCCGTTGCCGTTGGCCCGGGCCGTCGGCTTCGCCGACCTCGTGTCCTACACCAGCCTGTCCCGCCGGATGAACGAGAAAACCCTCGCCCAGCTGGTCCAGCGCTTCGAAAACAAATGCGCCGAAATCATCTCCGTCGGCGGCGGCCGGCTGGTCAAGACCGTCGGCGACGAAGTCCTCTACATTGCCGAAACACCCGCGGCCGGCGCCGAGATCTCGCTGGCCCTGTGCCGTGCCTTCACCGAGGACGAGATCCTGCCGCAGGCCCGCGTGGCCATGGTCTGGGGCCGCATCCTCTCCCGCCTGGGCGATATCTACGGGCCCACCGTCAACCTTGCCGCACGCCTGACAGCCCTCGCAGACCCCGGAACCGTGCTGGTGGATTCGATGACCGCGGCGGCACTGGAACAAGACGAGCGCTTTGTCCTGGTGCCTCGCCCGGCCGAGGACGTCCGCGGGTTTGGCGAAATCCACCCCGTGGAGCTGCAGCCGGGCAGCGGCCGGGGTCTCGTCCTGGACTGAACGCCTGCGGTCCACTTCGGCGGTACCCCGTGGCGGTCTTCTCGGATGTGCTGACCGTATGCAATAGTCGGACCGGCAGTTGCGGCCCCGCCGGGCTTGTGATTGCCGTCAGCGTCGCGTGATTGCCGACAACGTCCTCGGCACGCCGTTCCGCGCACTACGAATCTGGGCACTACGAATCTAGGACCGCTATGAACCCCACGCCAGATGCCGCAAGCCCGCCGTCGGACGGCCGACGGGGACTGCGCCTGCGCTGCGGGTACGGCACCGACCGGGGGCTGCGCCGCGAGGTCAATGAGGATTCCTTCATCGCCACCGATCCCGTTTTCGCTGTGGCGGACGGCATGGGCGGACACGAGGCGGGCGACGTTGCCAGCGGCATCTGCGTGCGCACCCTGGCCGAGCTACCCCAGTTGAAGACCGGAGTCAGGGACGCCACCGCCGCTCTCCTCCAGGAGTACGTGCTCATGGCCGACGCCGGCATCCGTCACGCCACCGGATCCCGCGCCGGAACCACGCTGTCCGGCGTCGTCGTGGTGGAGGAAATGGACGGTCCTTACTGGCTGGTGCTGAACATCGGGGATTCACGAACGTACCGGTACAACCACGGCAAGCTCACACAGATCAGCGTGGACCATTCCGAGGTGCAGGAACTTTTCGACGCCGGACACATCACCGAGGCCGAGGCTGCCGTCTATCCGCGCAGGCACGTCGTGACGCGAGCCCTGGGCACCGGTGACGATTCCGAGGCCGACTACTGGCTGCTTCCCCTTGAGGAGGGGGACAGGATGCTGGTCTGCTCCGACGGCCTCAACGGGGAACTCAGCGATGAACAGATCGCCGGCATCCTGAAGTCCGAAGCGGACCCCCAGGCGGCCGTCGACCTACTGATCGAGGCAGCGCTGCTCAGCGGCGGGCGGGACAACATCACGGCGATCGTGGTCGACGCAACGATAGTTCCCTGACCGGACAACTTCCCTGATCTAGGGCAGGATAGGTCTGTGAGCACAGGGAAGACCGCAGCAGAGACCGCAGCAGAAACTGAAAAATCAGCCGAAGCAGGCCCCGGCACAGTGACGGATGCCGTGCGCCCCGAGGGGGAGAAGGTCCCGTCCGGGGACATCCGCGCCGAGTACGAAGACCTTGTGGAGCAGGTCCGCAAGCACCGCTTCGCGTACTACCAGGAGGACGCCCCGCTCATCTCCGACGCCGAGTTCGACGAGCTCTACCGCCGGCTGGAAACGCTCGAGGCCATGCATCCGGAGCTGGTAGCCAACGATTCGCCCACCCAGGAAGTAGGCGGCGAGGTGTCCGCGGCGTTTACCGCCGTCGAACACCTCCAGCGCATGTACAGCCTGGAGGACGTCTTCTCGCTCGAGGAGGTTGAGGCGTGGATGGTGAAGGCCGAGGCGAGCATCGCCCGGCTCGGCAACGGCGGGAACCCGGCGTCGTGGCTCACCGAACTGAAGATCGACGGCCTGGCCGTCAACCTGCTGTACCGCGACGGGGTGCTGGTCCGGGCGGCCACCCGCGGCGACGGCACAACCGGGGAGGACATCACGCACAACGTCCTGACCATCAAGGAAATCCCGCAGCAGCTCAGCGGCACCGGCTTCCCGGCCGAGATGGAAATCCGCGGCGAAGTCTTCATCCCGTCCCAGGCCTTCGCGGAATTCAACGAGGCCCTGATCGAGGCCGGCAAGGCGCCGCTGGCCAACCCGCGCAACGCCGCCGCAGGGTCGCTGCGGCAGAAGGACCCGGCGGAAACCGCCAAGCGGCCGCTGCGGATGTACGTCCACGGCATCGGCGCCCGTGAGGGACTCGAAACGGCCAGCCAGTCGGAAACGTACCGCCAGCTTGCCGCGTGGGGACTGCCCACGAGCCCGTACTTCGAGGTCCTCGCCGGGCTGGCGGACGTGCTGGACTTCATCAAGCGCTACGGCGACAAGCGGCACAGCCTCACCCACGAGATCGACGGCATTGTGATCAAGGTGGACGACTTGGCCACGCAGCGGGCCCTGGGCTACACCACCCGCGTGCCGCGCTGGGCCGTCGCCTATAAGTACCCGCCGGAAGAGGTCCACACCAAGCTGCTGGACATCGCCGTCAACGTCGGCCGCACCGGCCGCGTCACCCCGTACGGCGTGATGGAGCCGGTCAAGGTTGCCGGTTCCACCGTGGAAATGGCCACCCTGCACAACCAGGAAGTGGTCAAGGCCAAGGGCGTGAAGATCGGCGACATCGTGGTGTTGCGCAAGGCCGGAGACGTCATTCCGGAAATTGTCGGCCCGGTCCTGGCGTTGCGGGACGCCCAGGACCCCCCGGTGCGCGACTTCATCATGCCCACCGAGTGCCCCGCCTGCGGCACGCCGCTGGCCCCCGGGAAGGAAGGGGACGTGGATATCCGCTGCCCCAACTCCCGGTCCTGCCCGGCGCAGCTTCGCGAACGCGTCTTCCACCTCGCCGGCCGCGGCGCCTTCGACATCGAGGCCCTCGGCTGGGAAGCCGCGATCGCCCTGACCCAGCCCGCCGAGCCCGCCACTCCACCGCTGACCACCGAGGCGACACTGTTCGATCTCACCCCGGAACAGCTCGCGGAAGTCCGCGTCCGCCGGGAGAAGCGCTCCAAGGGTGCCGGGACCGGGGAGTTCGAGCTCGTCCCGTACTTCTACACCAAGGCCACCACCAAGACCCCGTCCAAGCCCACGGCCACCACGGACAAGCTCTTCCGGGAGCTTGAGAAGGCAAAGACCCAGCCCCTGTGGCGGATCCTCGTGGCGCTGTCCATCCGGCATGTGGGCCCGCGGGCCTCGCGCGCCCTCGCCACGGCGTTCGGCAGCATGGACGCCATCCGGCAGGCCTCCGAGGAGGAGCTTGCCCACGTCGACGGCGTGGGCCCGGTGATCGCCCAGGCGCTGACGGAATGGTTTGCCGAGGACTGGCACCGCGAGATCGTGGACCGCTGGGCGGAAGCCGGCGTCCGGATGGCGGACGAACGCGACGAATCCACCCCGCGGACCCTGGAAGGGCTGACAGTCGTGGTGACCGGGAGCCTTGAGGGCTTCAGCCGGGATGAGGCAAAGGAAGCCATCCTGATCCGTGGCGGCAAGGCGGCCGGTTCGGTCTCGAAGAACACCAGCTATGTGGTGGCGGGCGAGAACGCCGGTACCAAGCTGGACAAGGCCGAACAGCTCGGCGTCCCGGTCCTGGACGAGGACGGCTTCCGGGCGCTCCTGGCGAACGGACCGGCCGACACCGGCGCGGACAGCGCCCCGGTGAGCGCGCCGGACGACGTCCTGAATTCTGCCGACGACGGCGGTACGCCCGGCGTCGATGCCGAAGCAGCCGCCGAATGAGCTCCGCCCTCCCTCCGGAGTCTGAACCGGGCACTCCGGCGTTGCTGGAACTGGCCAAGTCGGCCGCGGCCGCGGGCGCCGCGGTCCTTGCCACCCGGAAAGCCGGGGCCCTGGACGTCAGCAACAAGGGCGACTCGGGAGACTGGGTAACAGCCTTCGACCTCGCCGCGGAGGCCGCCGTCCGTGACGTCATCACCGCGGCCCGGCCGCGGGACATCATCACGGGGGAGGAAGGCGGTACGGTCCTGCCGGCGGAGCCCAGCGGCTTGCGCTGGTCCATCGACCCCCTCGACGGCACCACCAATTTCATCCGCAACATCGTCTACTACGCCACCTCCGTCGCGGTGGCCGACTCCGACGGCGTCTGGCTGGCCGGCGTCGTCAATGCACCGGCGCTGGGACGCACCTACTACGCGTCCCGCGGCGACGGGGCCTGGCTCGAGGAACAGGGCGGGCTGACCGCTCTGTTCGGCCCTGTCCCCGGACGGGCCGGTCAGATCCTGGCCACGGGCTTCAGCTACGATCCCGACGTCCGGGCCGAACAGGCCACCGGCCTGGGCGAACTGATGGACGGATTTGCCGACATGCGCCGGCTGGGCTCGGCGGCGTTGGACCTCTGCCTCGTGGCGGACGGCACGTTCGACGCCTTTGGCGAGCGCGGGCTCAACGAACACGACTTCGCCGCCGGGGCCCTGATCGCCGAGGAGGCGGGCTGCTGGGTGCGGCGACCGCGGCTCACCAGCCCCCTGGCCGGGGGCCCGTCCGACGACGAACGCCTGGCCGCCTGGACGTGCGCCGGATCGCTGGAACTCTCCGGAAAGTTCCCCCTGTAGGCGGCTTCTCCCGGGGAGGGGGCCTGCGGGGGAGGGTCGGCATGAGAGTGCCCGCGTGAAATTGCCGGCGTGATAATTGATAGTTCAGTCACGGTAACGCGCGTTTCGGGTGAGGCCCGAGTCGGCCGCCCGTACCATTGACAGGTGCCTTCGCAGATCCTCATTCGCCCCGCCGTTCCGGCCGACTTCGACGCCATAGCGCGCATTACCCGGGACGCTTACCTGGCGGCAGGCTACTTTGCGAGCGCCGACCACCCGTACATGCGGCAGATCCAGAACGTCGAGCAGCGGGCGGCGGACGCGACGGTCTGGGTTGCGGAACGGGACGGCCGGATCCTCGGCTCAGTGACCCTTGCCG
>JBKPJW010000254.1:0-3054 GCA_046730875.1 Actinomycetota bacterium
GCTACGGCCTGCCCCAGGTGGCGAAGGAGAAAGCCGGTGCAAAGGGCCAGGACGGCAAGGACTGGCTGCTCGCCGGCGGCCCCAAGGAGGAGCTGGACGTGGAGCTCGGCGAACGCCGCGCCCGCGCAGCCACCCTGCTGATGCTCGCCGTGCCGGGCTCGGCCTACCTGTACCAGGGCGAGGAACTGGGCCTCCAGGAAGTCGCGGAGATTCCCGAGTCCGAGCGTCAGGACCCCTCCTTCTTCCGGAACAAGGGCGTGGAGATCGGCCGCGACGGCTGTCGCGTGCCGCTGCCGTGGGCCCCGGAGGGCACCTCGTTCGGCTTCGGCGCCGGCGGCGCGCACCTGCCGCAGCCGGCCTGGTTCGACCGCTACGCCGTGGCAGCCCAGGACGGCGTGGAAGGCTCCACCCTGGAGCTCTACCGCACCGCCCTGAAGCTGCGCCGCGAACTGCAGACCTCGGAGGAACTGCAGTGGCAGGAATCCGGCAGCGCCGATGTCCTGCACTTCAGCCGTCCCGGCGGCTGGCAGACGGTGACCAACTTCGGCGAGGCACCTGTTGACCTGCCTGCCGGCGAGGTCCTGGTCAGCAGCAGCCCGCTCGAGGGCGGACGACTGCCGGCCAACACCACTGCCTGGCTGCGGTGAGTCCCGCAGCGACGACTGCGTCCGGCACGCCTGCCCCTGAAGTGACGGTTGCCTCCGAGCTCATTTATGGCTGCATGGGCCTGGGCGGCAGCTGGTCGGCGGAGCCGTACTCGTCCGCGGATGTGGACGAGGCGGCCGCCGCCATCGAGGCAGCATTGGGCGCCGGGATCACGCTTTTCGACCACGCCGACATCTACCGCCACGGCAACGCCGAGGCCGTCTTCGGCGAGGTCCTGGCCCGGACCCCCGGGCTGCGGGAGCGGGTCCGGCTGCAGACCAAGTGCGGCATCCGGCTGGGCGAGCAGGGCCTTCAGACGTACTACGACCTCAGCCGGGACAGCATCCTGGAGCGGGTCAACGAAAGCCTGGCCCGGCTCCGCACGGACTACGTCGACGTGCTCATGCTGCACCGGCCGGATCCCCTGATGGACCCGGCGGAGGTGGCGTCCGCCGTCGGGCAGCTCATGGCCGAAGGCAAGGTGCGGGCCGTGGGCGTGTCCAACATGTCGGGGGCCCAGATCGAGATGCTGCAGGACCGGCTTGAGGTGCCTGTGGTGGCCAACCAGCTCGAGATGAGCCTGCTGAAGCGGGCCTGGCTCGAAAGCACGGTGCTGGTCAACCACGCCGAGGGCACGGACTACAGCTTCCCGCACGGCACCGTGGAGCACTGCGCCCGCAAGGGCATCCGGCTGCAGGCGTACGGGTCGCTGGCCCGCGGGCTGTACACCGGGGCGCCGTCCGACGTGGCCACGCCAGCAGAGGAGGCCACCACCGCCCTCGTGGACTCGATGGCCGCGGCGAAGGGAACCACGGGCGAGGCGATCGTGCTGGGCTGGCTGATGAAGCACCCGGCGGGGATCTCGCCGGTGATCGGCACCGCCAACCCGGACCGGATCCTCGCCTGCGCCGGTGCCGCCGAGGTGGCCGCAACGATGACCCGGGCCGAGTGGTACGGCCTCTGGGTGGCGGCGCGGGGAAGCAACATCCCCTAGCCGCCCTTGCCCCACCACCCCTCGCCCTTGTGCTCCGCCCAACTAGCTCGCAGCAGGGGCCGTTTTGGACGTCCAGAACGGCCTCAGCTGCCAGCCAGTTGGGTCGGGACGTGATTTTGGTCGTAATGGTCACCCCGGAGGGCCGGATCGCTTAGCGGCAAGTGCCTCCGGGCGGCTAGCGTAGATGCATGACCTCTCTCACCACCGCCGAATCACTTCGGCCCCAGCGCAACATCCCGGCCGACATCGCCCGCTCCTGGCTGCTGGTCAACGCAATGAAGACCGAGCTCTTCGACCAGTCCGCGGTCTCCCGGGCCGATGCGATCATCCTTGACATCGAAGACGCGGTGGACCCGTCGCAGAAGGACAACGCGCGCGCCAACGTCGTGGACTGGCTGACCGCCGGCGGCAGCGCGTGGGTCCGGATCAACGACGCCACCAGCCCCTTCTGGGCCGACGACCTCGCCGGCCTGCGCGGCACCCCCGGGCTGCTGGGCATCATGCTGGCCAAGACCGAATCGGCCGACCAGGTCACGGAGAGCTTCCACCGGATGGACGGCAAGACGCCGGTCATTCCCCTCGTCGAGTCCGCCGTCGGCATCGAGGAAGCCAACAACATCGCCAAAGCCCAGGGTGCCTTCCGCCTGGCCTTCGGCTCGGGCGACTTCCGCCGCGACACCGGCATGGCGGCCACCGCGGAAGCCATGGCCTACCCGCGCGCCAAGCTGGTAGTGGCCAGCCGCGTCGGCGGACTGCCAGGCCCCATCGACGGCCCCACGGTCGGTACGAACCACCCGATCCTGCGCGAACAGACCGGCATCACCGTGATGATGGGAATGACCGGCAAGCTCTGCCTCGCGATCGACCAGACCCCGGTCATCAATGAAGTCATCAGCCCCACGCCATCCGACGTCGCCTGGGCCACGGACTTCATGGCCGACTTCGAGGCCAGCGGCCGCGTCATCCGTGACGGCTCCGACCTGCCGCGCCTGGGCCGCGCCGAAAAGATCATGAAGCTCGCGGTAGCCTTTGGCGTGCAGCCGGCCCTGTAGCCGCCCCGCCATTTGAGGAGACCCCGTGACCGATACCCGCTATCTGGTTCACGGGGTCTTTTGGGATGGTCCCGCGCCGGGATCCGGACAGCCCGACGGCGGCGCTCCAGTCCTGCGCCTTCAGGACCCTGACGACAATTTAACCGATATGACGCTCGACGCCGGAACCTGGCTCGGCTTCAAACTCGCCGCCGGGGGGAAGTCCTGCCTCGGGCGCCACTTGGTGCACGGGCCCGCTGACCGCGACCACATCCTGTGCCCGGAGCGGGGGCCGGCCGTGAAAGGCAGCCAGTGCGAGCGGTGCTTCGTGCTCGACGATTCCCGGCTCTTTCACGACTTCCACCGCGGTGGCCGGGTCCCGCC
>JBKPJW010000255.1:0-3277 GCA_046730875.1 Actinomycetota bacterium
CGTTGAAGTAAAACAGACACAACCGAAGAACCCCGGGAAAACGGGATAACCAGGCTGCACAAAATTTGAAACCAGCTAAAAACACCAGACCACACCACAGGGGCGGCACGATCCGGCACAATCAACCAATTCAATACAATAAATTGGTATCAACAAACTTGGCACACTATTGAGTTCTCAAACAACAGACACACCCGGCACCACCACAACCAACCAAACGGTCGCGGATCGCTCCGGAGCAACTTTCCAAACTTACCCGATCTTGGGAGTCTTTGCAAATTCGCATTTCTGCGATTTACATTCTTCCAAGAAGGTCCCCACCCTTATTTGGCACGCTAATCTGCGAACCATTTTCAGGCTGTTTAGAAGGGGGTCGGTCGCTTTCTTTCCGCATCAGCGGCGGCGACTCGAATTACTTTACACGCCAGATGGACCGGGTACAAATCGGCCCTCCACGGCTCCCCCACACCGCAAGAACCCTGCAACCGCGCGGAAATCAGCATCATTACCGACCTCCCAATCGCCCGGGAGGCAAAACCCGCTTGCTGTGGGCTGCATCACCCGCCCGGGCGGGGTTCACCGCCCGCGTCGGGTAGGCCGGAATGCTTACCCATCAGTCCCCGTCCCCCATCAGTCATCCGCCGCTTTGGGACCGAGAGGTGACGGAGCCGGGCAATAGGGGACGTCGCCCGGCAGCAGCCAGCAGTACTGCTGTTCCGCGTCGCGGGTCGCAGCGGACAGTTCCCCTGCGGGACGCGGGACTGCCATGGAGCGGATCACGGCCCACCATGTCTTGACGTTCAGCACTGCCGTTCCTTCCGATTGTCACTTCGCCGCAACGGGCCTGGAGGGCCCTGATCGACCGCCCAGCCGGCCCGGCCCCCGGTGCAGTCCTCCCCGGTGCAGTCCTCCCCCGGTTCGGCCGGTTCCGGGAAGGCGGCTCACAGTTACTTCCGGCTGAGACCAGGCGGCGTTCCTCGGGTGAACCCGGTCAGGAGGGCCGCACCGAGGGTGAGGCGGGATTCCTGCCCGCGCGGTCCGTCGACAGGCGCTTCGTGGCCCGGCGCCTGTCCGGTCTGGGCTGCGGCCATCGCCGCCAGCCAGTCTCCGTACCGGGTGATGTCCGTGCCGTTCGTGGCGGCGATCGCGTCGCAGGCAAAGCCGACGGCGCTAGTACCGTCGCTCAGGCGCACGGACCCGAGGAGCATTGGCTCGGGAAGGGCCGCCAGGAATTGCCCGAGTGCCGCTTCGGAGAGAAGCCAGCGCTCGGCGACTAGTTCCGCCCCGTCCTCTGAGCGGTACACCCCGGGTTTGGGCGGCTGGGTGTCGAGCGAGACCATGCGGTAGCGGGCCGCCGTCCGGACGTGCCCGTCCCAGGAGGCTCCCAAGGCTTCGAGCTGATGGGCCAGCGGCTGACCCTTGCGGTGGGCTCCCACCACCACCAGGGGTATTGAAGACGCGCCGGCCCGGACGGGCCACGGCGCTCCCGTAGGCAACGGCCGGGAAGGAGCGGCTCCGGCCGCGAACAGTGCCGGGGGCAGCGGTGCGGTTTCAATTCTGCGGGCGATGTCGGCCGCCACCGCGTCGTCGAATGTGCGTCCCACAACGGTGAGTCCGAACTGGGATCCCTCCACCTCTCCCGCGGGTACGGCAACGGCACACAGGTCGAACAGGTTGCAGAAGTTTGTGTAGGTGCCCATGCGCGAGTTCACGCCCACGGGGTCGGCCGCGACGTCCGCCAGGCTCGGGTGGAACGGCGCGGTGGGGACCACCAAGGCATCGAACCCCGCCAGCAGCGCCATCGCCTGGCCCTTCAGTTCGTCCAGCCGGGCGGTGTCAGCAACGTAGCTGTGGGCCGGCACCTGGCCGGCGCGGCGAACGATTCCGGCGACTGTCGGATCCAGTCCGGCGGGATTTTCTGAGCCCGCCGCGTCGACGAAGGCCCCGACGGCGGCGTAGCGCTCGGCGACCAGCCCGCCGTCGTACAGCAAGCGCGCGGCCTGCAGGAACACGTCGAACTCGATCGGCTCGGCCTCCACGCCGGCGTCCTGAAGCCTGGCGATCTGGCGGCCGAATTCGGCGGCCCACGCCTGCGGGAGCTCGGGAAGGCTGGACGGATAGGCGACGCGCGGCCGGTCGGGCGCCGCGAGCCGGACGTCGGCGGGCCACTGGCGCGCCCCGCCGGCCATCGTCCCCATGGCCAGCTCAGCCGTGCCCAGGTCCCGCGCGAAGATGGTCACAGCGTCCCAGGAGCGGCACGCCGGCACTACCCCGGCGGTGGACACCACATTCAGTGTGGCCTTGATGCCGACGATTCCCTGGAGTCCGGCGGGAACCCGCCCCGATCCCGCGGTGTCCGTGCCAATGGCGATGTCCGCCAGGCCCAGGGCCACGGCCACGGCAGAGCCGGAGCTGGAGCCGCCGGAAATACGGTCCGGGCGGCGCGCGTCGCGGACCGCACCGTGCGGGCTGCGGGTTCCCACCAGTCCGGTGGCGAACTGGTCCAGGTTGGTGGCGCCCACAACTACCGCGCCCGCCGCCCGCAGCCGGGCCACGGCCTCCGCATCCCGCTTCGGGGTGTAGCCGAAGCCGGGGCAGGCCGCGGTGGTGTCGATCCCTGCCACGTCAACGTTGTTCTTCACGGCGAGGAGCAGCCCGGCCAGGGGCAGGTCCCTGCCCGTGGCCACCGCTTCATCAACAGCCGCTGCCTCGGCCAGCAGTTCATCGGCGGCACGCACGGTGATCCAGATTTCCGGCCGTCCGGAGGCATCGATGGCGGCCAGTGCCGCCCGCACGCGGGCGGTCGCGCTACCTGCAAACGTCGTGCTCATACGGCGGCCTCTTCCAGTTCCTTGGTGTCCAGTTCCTTGGTGTCCAATTGCTTGGTGTCCAGTTGCTTGATGAGGTCCTCCGCGGCCGGGTTCGTCGCGGACGTTTCCACGGGCACCCCGAGGACCACCAGGGCCTCGCCGCCCACCACCTGAGAGCCGGCCACCGGCAGCACCTGCAGCACCACGCCGTCGCACGGGGCGGCCAGCACGGTCTCCATCTTCATCGCCTCCAGTGAGACGAGAGGCTGGCCCTTCACCACGCGGTCCCCCGCGGTGACGTCCACCTTCCACACGCTGGCGGCGAAGGGTGCAGCCACCAGAGTGGCGCCGTCCGGCACCACCAGCTCCTCGGCGTCCGGAACGACGGCGGCCGCGGCATCTGCGCGGTCGAACTCGCCGGCGTCGGCCCAGGCCTGACGTTCGACGGCGAACGCGGCCGCCTGCTG
>JBKPJW010000256.1:0-2530 GCA_046730875.1 Actinomycetota bacterium
CCCGGCCCGCCAGGACGCCCGGCTGTACCGCGTCGGCGCAGTCCTGGAATCCCTGCTCGAGGCGCAGTGGGGCGGCCCGCTGTTGGACAAGGCACCCTCGCTGACCGATTCTGCACCGGCGGTTGCTGCTGGCGCCCCCGCGAGCCACGGAGGTTCACACTAATGACTGACGCAACCCTCAGCTTCGAAGAGGCGATGGAGAAATACGATCCCGTACTGGGCTTCGAGGTCCACGTGGAGCTCAACACCAAGACCAAAATGTTCTCCTCCGCGCCGAACGTCTTCGGCGACGAGCCGAACACCAACGTCAACGAGGTGGACCTCGGCATGCCCGGCGTGCTGCCGGTGGTGAACAAGACCGCGATCGAGTCCTCGATCAAGATCGGCCTGGCGCTGAACTGCAAGATCGCCGAGAGGTGCCGCTTCGCCCGGAAGAACTACTTCTACCCGGACACCCCGAAGAACTTCCAGACCTCCCAGTACGACGAACCCATCGCGTACGACGGATACCTGGACATCGAGCTCTCCGACGGCACCGTGTTCCGCGTCGAGATCGAACGCGCGCACATGGAGGAGGACGCCGGCAAGCTGACTCACATGGGCGGCGCCACCGGTCGCATCCAGGGCGCGGACTACTCCCTGGTGGACTACAACCGCTCCGGCGTGCCGCTGGTCGAGATCGTCACCAAGCCGATCGAGGGCGCCGGCAGCCGGGCGCCCGAACTGGCCAAGGCCTACGTGGCCGCCGTCCGCGAAATCGTCAAGAACCTCGGGGTCTCCGACGCCAAGATGGAACGCGGCAACGTCCGCTGCGACGCCAACGTCTCGCTGCGCCCGCACGGCCGCGAACGCTTCGGCATCCGCTCGGAAACCAAGAACGTCAACTCGCTGCGCGCCGTCGAACACGCCGTCCGCTACGAGATCCAGCGGCACGCCGCCGTGCTGGACTCCGGCGAGCCGGTCACCCAGGAAACCCGGCACTGGCACGAGGACACGCGGACCACGACGTCGGGCCGGGCCAAGTCCGACGCCGACGACTACCGCTACTTCCCGGAACCGGACCTGGTCCCGATCACCGCGTCCCGCGAATGGGTCGAGGAACTCCGGGCCACCCTGCCCGAGCCGCCGGCCGCCCGCCGCAAGCGGCTGCAGGCCGACTGGGGCTACTCGGATCTGGAGTTCCGCGACGTCGTCAACGCCGGCGTCATGGACGAGATTGAGGAGACCATCGCCGCCGGCGCCACCGCCACCGTGGCCCGCAAGTGGTGGATGGGCGAGATCGTCGGACGCGCCAAGAACGCCGACGTCGATCCCGGCCAGCTCGGCGTCGCACCGGCCACCATCGTGGAACTGAACAAGATGGTGGAGGACGGCAAGATCAACAACAAGATGGCCTCCGAGGTCCTGGACGGCGTACTCGCCGGCGAAGGCACCCCGGCGGAAATCGTCGAGCAGCGCGGCCTCGCCGTGGTCTCCGACGACGCACCCCTCCTGGAAGCGATCGACGCGGCCCTCGCCGCGCAGCCCGGCGTCGCGGACAAGATCCGCGCCGGCAAGCTCCAGGCGATCGGCGCGATCGTCGGCGGGGTCATGAAGGCCACCCGCGGCCAGGCCGACGCCGGCCGGGTCAAGGAGCTGATCCTCCAGCGCCTCGGCGTCGAGGGTTAGCCCCTAGCCGCCCACTAAATCGGTCATGATGGTCTGCAGTGCTTCGCAGACCATCATGACCGATGTGCGTTTAAGGTTCTCCGGCCTGGCCAGGAGGTCAATCCGGCGCCGGGTGCTGATGCCCTCCAGCGGCCGCAGCACAATGTCCGGGTTCAGCACGGGCCGCGCGGTGTGCCGAGGCAGCAGGCCGATCACGCCGCCGGCCGCCACGAGGGCCGCCACGGTGGAGTAGTCGTTGATGCGGTGCACAATGTTCAGTTCGCGGCTGGAGACCGCTGCGACGGCGGAGAGCACGTCCGCGGGGGAGTAGCCGGCGCGGCTCGTCACCCACGGTTCGCCCACGACGTCGTCGGCCGTCACCGCCCGCTGGCCGGCCAGCCGGTGCCCGGCCGGCAGGGCCACGTCCAGCGGCTCGTGCGCCAGCGGGATCACCGCGACGCGTTCCTCGGGCCAGCGCGGGCTGTGATCCATCCGGTGCGCCAGGACCAGGTCGTAGCGGGCCGTCAGGGCCGGAAAATCCTGCTGGGCGACGTCCTCGTCGGAGAGCAGGATCCGCGGTTGGCCGGGACCGTCCAGGAGCCGGGCCAGCGGCGCGAAAAGCGCCTGCCCGGCACTGTGGAATCCGCTGAGCGTCACCGGCGCCACCGGCGAGCCGTGGTACGCGCCGATCGCCATCTTCGCATCCGCCATCGCGCTGACCACCGCGGCTCCGGCGTCCGCCAGGACCTGGCCGGCCTCCGTGAGCACCAGGTTCCGGCCCTCCTTGCGGGTCAGCGGCACCTCAACGGTCTTCTGCAGTGCCGCCAGTTGCTGGGACACGGCCGACGGCGTCACGAGAAGCGTTTCGGCGACGGCCTTGACG
>JBKPJW010000257.1:0-5496 GCA_046730875.1 Actinomycetota bacterium
GCACTGTACCTGCTGCTATCCGGGGAGAACCGCGAACCCGCCTCTGCACCTGCATCCGTGTCTGCACCTGCATCCGCGGCCCACGCCGCCAATCCGAACCTCACTTATTCCCACCAGGAGAGCCACTGATGGCCGAACAGCAACAGCACGCAGACAACAGCGGCGCCTACCTCATCCGAGGCGCCTCGATCCTGGGCGGAGCAGCCGAGGACCTGCTGATCCGGGACGGCGTGATCGCCGCCCGCGGCCGGCAGCTGGACGCGGACGGCGCAACAGTCATTGACGCCGCCGGCCTCGTCGCGCTCCCGGGCATGGTGGACATCCACACCCACTTGCGCGAACCCGGCCGCGAAGACGCCGAAACCGTCGAAACCGGCACCCGCGCCGCTGCACTCGGCGGCTACACGGCGGTCCACGCGATGGCCAACAGCACCCCGGTGGCGGACACCGCCGGCGCCGTCGAACAGGTGCTCACCCTTGGCCGGACCGCGGGCTGGGTGGACGTCCGCCCTGTGGGCGCCGTCACGGTGGGACTCGCGGGGGAGCAGCTCGCCGAACTCGGCGCCATGGCCGACTCCCGGGCCCACGTGCGGGTGTTCTCCGACGACGGCATCTGCGTGCACGATCCGGTGCTGATGCGCCGCGCCCTCGAATACGT
Organism: Actinomycetota bacterium; assembly: GCA_046730875.1. Taxonomy (GTDB): domain Bacteria; phylum Actinomycetota; class Actinomycetes; order Actinomycetales; family Micrococcaceae; genus Arthrobacter. The sequence goes on from JBKPJW010000257.1 coordinate 659, forward strand.
CAAGGCGTTCGACGGCGTCGTGGCCCAGCACGCGCAGGAACCCCGCCTCACCGCCGGCGCCCAGATGAACGAGGGCGAGGTCTCCGCCGTCCTGGGCCTGGCCGGCTGGCCTGCCGTCGCCGAAGAAAGCATTATCGCCCGGGACGTGCTGCTGGCCCAGCATGTCGGCTCCCGCCTGCACGTGTGCCACGTCTCCACAGCCGGGTCCGTGGAGATCATCCGCTGGGCCAAGTCCCGCGGCGTCAACGTCACGGCCGAGGTCACACCGCACCACCTCTGGCTCACGGATGAGCTCGCCCGCAGCTACGACCCCGTCTACAAGGTCAACCCGCCGCTGCGCACGGACGCCGATGTCCAGGCCCTCCGCGCCGCCCTGGCCGACGGCACGATCGACGTCGTCGGCACCGACCACGCCCCGCACCCGAGCGAGCACAAGGAATGCGAGTGGGCGCAGGCGGCCATGGGCATGACCGGGCTGGAAACCGCGCTCTCCGTGGTGCAGCACACCATGATCGAATCCGGCCTGATGGGCTGGGAAGATTTCGCCCGGGTCACCTCCACGGCGCCGGCCGCGATCGGCCGGGTCCAGGACCAGGGCCGCCCGCTCGAGGCCGGAGAGCCCGCCAACGTCACACTCGTGGACCCGGCTGCGCGCTGGACCGTGGACCCTTCTAAGATGGCAACCATGGGCCGTAACTCTCCGTTTGCCGGCCGGGAACTGCCCGGGAAGGTAGTGGCGACATTCTTCAAGGGCCACCCGACCGTTCTCGACGGAAAACTCAACACCCCCTACCGGTGGCCGGCCGACGCCGTCGACGCCGGACCGGCGGGCCGCCGCCCATGACGGTCAAGGACCTTTCCCTGCTCTTCACGCTGGTCCTGACCGGCGTCGCGCTTGTCCTCATCGCCGTCGGCTGGCGCAACCGCCTGCGCCGCCAGTCCGACGTCGAGCCCCTCCCCGAGGTCCCCGCCGGGCTCGGCGCCCCGCTGGCCGCAGCCGACGGGCAATACGTCGCCTCCACCACCGCCGGCGACTGGCTGGACCGGATCGCCGTGCACAATCTGGGCATCCGCACCAACGCCACGCTCAGTGTGCACCCCGAAGGCGTGCTGTTCGAGCGCGCGGGCGCCGGCCCGGTGTTCATCCCGGCCTCACGCCTCACCGGTGTGCGGCAGGAAAGCGGTATGGCCGGAAAGTTCGTCGAGAAAGACGGCCTGCTGGTGCTCAGCTGGATGCTCGGTTCCCACGAGCTGGACACCGGCTACCGGACCCGCCGTGCCGAGGACAAGACCGTGCTCTTCACCGCCCTCCAAGATTTGATCTCCGCAGCCCCTCAGGCAGAAGCCGATAGTGGAAAGTAACGACGTGACGGACCCCAACGCAGTGTCAGAGAAAACAGTGTCAGAAACAGCAGTGTCAGAGAAAACAGTGTCAGAAGAAACAGTGACAACCACCCCCGCTGCACCCGCTGCAGCAGCATCCACCCCCGCGGTCCTCGTGCTCGAGGACGGCCGGATTTTCCGCGGCACCAGCTACGGCGCCACCGGAACGGCGCTCGGCGAGGCGGTGTTCGCGACCGGCATGACCGGCTACCAGGAGACCATCACCGACCCCTCCTACGCACGCCAGCTCGTGGTCCAGACCGCGCCGCACATCGGCAACACCGGCGTCAACACCGACGACGCCGAGTCCCGCCGCATCTGGGTGGCCGGGTACATCGTCCGCGACGCCGCCCGCCGCCCCTCCAACTGGCGCTCCGAGCGTTCCCTCGATGATGAGCTCATCGAGCAGGGGATCGTCGGCATCCAGGGCGTCGACACCCGCGCCATCACCCGTCACCTGCGCGAGCACAAGACCATGCGCGCCGGGATCTTCTCCGGCGACGCCGCCCGCGCCAGGGACCAGGAGCTCGTCGACGCCGTCCTGGCCAGCGCGCCGATGGAAGGCTCACGCCTGGCCGAGGAAGTCAGCGTGGACGCCGCGTACACCGTGGAGCCCAAGGACTTCGGCTGGGACGGCGAGCCGCGGTTCAGCATCGCCGCGATCGACCTCGGCATCAAGCGGATGACCCCGGTCCGTTTCGCCGAACGCGGCATCCGGGTCCACGTCCTGCCCGCCACGGCGACCCTCGCCGACGTCCAGGCCGTCAGCCCCGACGGGTTCTTCATGTCCAACGGCCCCGGCGACCCCGCCACCGCGGACAACCAGGTCAAGCTGCTGCGTTCCGTGCTCGATGAGAAGATCCCGTACTTCGGCATCTGCTTCGGCAACCAGATCCTGGGCCGCGCCCTCGGATTCGGCACCTACAAGCTGCGTTACGGCCACCGCGGCCTGAACCAGCCGGTGATGGACCGCCGGACCGGCAAGGTCGAGATCACCTCACAGAACCACGGATTCGCCGTCGACGCTCCGCTCAGCGGTGCCACCCAGGCCCCCGAGGAACGCTACGGCCGCGTCGAGGTCAGCCACGTCAGCCTCAACGACGACGTCGTCGAAGGCCTCGCCTGCCTGGACATCCCGGCGTTTTCCGTGCAGTACCATCCCGAAGCGGCCGCCGGCCCGCACGACGCCGCCTACCTCTTCGACCGCTTCATCGAGCTGATGTCGGACACCAAGACAAACGCAGCCGGCGCCACCGGCAAGAATGCGGCGGCCACCGCCGGTACCTCCGACACAACGACTTCCACCGATTCCAAGACTGAGGACAAGAAGTAATGCCCAAGAGAACTGACCTCAAGAGCGTCATGGTCATCGGGTCCGGCCCGATCGTGATCGGCCAGGCGGCCGAATTCGACTACTCCGGCACCCAGGCACTGCGCGTCCTCAAGGAGGAGGGCCTGCGGGTCATCCTCGTCAACTCCAACCCGGCCACCATCATGACGGACCCCGAGTTCGCCGACGCCACGTACGTGGAGCCGATCACCCCCGAAGTGGTGGAGAAGATCATCGCCAAGGAGCGCCCCGACGCGCTCCTGCCGACCCTTGGTGGCCAGACGGCCCTCAACACGGCCATCGCACTGGACAAGAACGGCGTCCTGGAGAAGTACAACGTCGAGCTGATCGGCGCCAACATCGCCGCGATTGAGCTCGGCGAGGACCGCGAGAAGTTCAAGGGCGTCGTGGAGCGCTGCGGCGCCGAATCGGCCCGCAGCCACATCATCCACACCATGGACGAGGCCCTCACCGCGGCCGAGGACCTCGGCTACCCGATGGTCGTCCGGCCCTCCTTCACCATGGGCGGGCTCGGCTCCGGACTGGCCTACGACGAAGGCGACCTCCGCCGGATCGTCGGCCAGGGCCTGCAGTACAGCCCCACGTCCGAGGTGCTGCTCGAAGAGAGCATCCTGGGCTGGAAGGAGTACGAGCTCGAGATGATGCGGGACAAGAACGACAACGTCGTGGTGGTCTGCTCGATCGAGAACTTTGACCCCGTCGGCGTCCACACCGGCGACTCCATCACCGTCGCTCCGGCCCTGACCCTGACGGACCGGGAATACCAGCGGCTGCGGGACATCTCCATCGCCGTGATCCGCGAGGTGGGCGTCGACACCGGCGGCTGCAACATCCAGTTCGCCGTCGAACCGGACACCGGCCGCGTCGTCGTAATCGAAATGAACCCGCGCGTCTCCCGCTCCTCCGCCCTGGCCTCCAAGGCCACCGGCTTCGCGATCGCCAAGATCGCCACCAAGCTCTCCCTCGGCTACACCCTGGACGAGATCCCGAACGACATCACCCAGAAGACCCCGGCGTCCTTCGAGCCGACCCTGGACTACGTCGTCGTGAAGGTTCCGCGCTTCGCCTTCGAGAAATTCCCCGCGGCGGACCCCACCCTGACCACCACCATGAAGTCGGTGGGCGAGGCCATGGCCATGGGCCGCAACTTCACCGAGGCCCTGCAGAAGGCGCTGCGCTCCCTGGAGCAGAAGGGCTCCCAGCTGGACTTCAGCCACGTCCCGGAATGGGAAGTTGCGGACCTGATCGAGAAATCCAAACGGCCCACCACGGACCGCCTGCACCAGGTCCAGCGTGCCCTGCTCGGCGGCGCCACCGTCGAACAGCTCTTCGAGGCCACCAAGATCGACCCCTGGTACCTGGACCAGCTCCAGCTCCTCAACGAGATCTCCCAGGAGATCCGCACCTCCAGCGCCTTGACCCAGGAGATGCTCCAGCGCGCCAAGCGCCACGGCTTCTCTGACGAACAGATCGGCGCGCTGACGCACAATTCCGAGGACGTGGTCCGCGGCGTCCGGCAGGCCCTCGGCATCCGTCCCGTGTACAAGACCGTGGATACCTGCGCCGCCGAGTTCGCCGCCTACACGCCCTACCACTACTCGTCCTATGACGAGGAGGACGAGGTGGCGCTGCACGCCAAGCCGTCCATCATCATCCTCGGCTCCGGGCCGAACCGGATCGGCCAGGGCATCGAGTTCGACTACTCCTGCGTCCACGCCTCCATGGCGCTGCGCAAGGCCGGCTACGAGACCGTGATGGTCAACTGCAACCCCGAGACCGTCTCCACCGACTACGACGTCTCCACCCGGCTGTACTTCGAACCGCTCACGCTCGAGGACGTCCTCGAGGTCATCGCGGCCGAGGAGCGCACCGGCGGGGTCATGGGCGTGTTCGTCCAGCTCGGCGGCCAGACTCCGCTCAAGCTGGCCCAGCAGCTGGCCGACGCCGGCGTGCCGATCCTCGGCACCTCGCCGGAGGCGATCGACCTCGCCGAACACCGCGGCGCCTTCTCACGTGTGCTCGACAAGGCCGGGCTCGTCTCGCCGAAGAACGGCACCGCCGTGTCCTTCGAGGACGCCAAGAAGATCGCCGACGAGATCGGCTA
>JBKPJW010000258.1:0-10826 GCA_046730875.1 Actinomycetota bacterium
GTCTTTTGGGATGGGCACGCGCCCGCGCCGGGATCCGGACAGCCCGACGGCGGCCTCCCGGTGCTGCGCCTCCAGTGCCCTGAGGGCAATTTCACCGACATGATGATCGACGCCGGAACCCGGCTCGGCTTCAAGCTTGCCGCCGGGGGGAAGTCCTGCCTCGGGCGCCACCTAGTGCACGGGCCCGCTGACCGCGACCACGTCCTGTGCCCGGAGCGGGGGCCGGCCGTGAAGGGCAGCCAGTGCGAGCGGTGCTTCGTGCTCGACGATTCCCGGCTCATCCACGACTTCCACCGCGGCGGCCGGGTCCCGCCGGGCCTGCGCGCCTACCTGATGCAGCCGCACTGGCTCTACATCGCCACCTTCGCCGGCGGAGCCAGCAAGGTGGGAACCGCGTCCCACCTGCGCAGATGGAACCGGCTTGCCGAGCAGGGCGCCGTCGTGGCCCGCTACATCGCGCGCGCCGAGGACGGCCGCGTGGTCCGGATCCTTGAGGACATGATCACGCGCGACGCCGGGGTCCCGCAGCAGGTCCGTGCGGCCGCCAATGCCGCGGCGCTCCTGGCTCCGACAGCCGCCGTCGACCTCGACGCACTGAACCGACGGCTGGCGGGGCAGGCCCGGGAACTGCTGACCAGGCTTCCCGCTGACGGTTTCGTTACTGTCGACGAACAGTGGGTGCGGCCCGGCCTGGCGGAGCACGCCTGCGCGCCGGCCGCCAGGCACCCGTACCCGCATGAGCTCGGCTCGGGCGAACACGGCTTCGAGATCGCCTCGCTGAGCGGCAGTTGCGCCCTCGCCGGACTCGACGGTACCGACCTGGAATTCATCGTGAACCTGGCTCTGCTGAAGGCGAAGACGATCGAGCTGGGGGAGTACGGATCCGACGTCCCCGCGGTGCAGGAATCCCTTTTCTGACACTGAACTTGCCCCGCGACGCGCAAAATACCGAACGCGCCCGTATTCCGGCGTCGCCAGGTCATTTGAGTGTCGCCAGGCATTTAGCGAATCACGGCGTCCCCCGTGCGCCCCGGTAGACTGGCACGGTGCTGAATGAATTCTGGGCCACCGCCTCAACCACGTACAAGGTGCTCGTCTTCGGCGCCATGGGCCTGATCGCCGTCGGCATCATCCTCAACCTTGTGGGCAACAACACGGGCAACCAGGCCCTGGCGCTGGCCTCGCTCGTGGTGATCGGGCTGGGCCTGATCCTGCACCTCGCAGGGATTGTGGTCCGCGGCCAGGCGGTCCGGAAAAACCTCAAGCGCTGACGGCCGCGTTCCGCGCTACGTGGCTCCGGGCATGCTCCACCGCGTCCGCAAGGGATGTGAACAGGTGCTTGTGATGCCGCAATGAGCGGATAACCCCCACATTGGTCACGAGCTCCAGATGCTGCGGCTGGACCCCTTTCAGCAGGACCGTGACCCCGCGAAGCTCCAGCGCGGAGACCACCTCAACGAGCATGTGGGCGCCCGTGGCGTCCAGCATCCGCAGCTGGGACAGCCGAATGACGGCAACCTGGATGTCCCTGACCTGGCTGATCTCCTGCAGGACCCGCTCCGCGGCGCCGAAGAACATGGCGCCGTCCAGCCGGAAGATGGCGATGTGCTCGTCTCCCGGAACCGGCGGCCCCTGAATCTCCTCGCGCCGGACCCCGCTCAGGGAGGCGAACGTCCGCAGCGTGAACACGGCCGCCGCGGCGAGTCCGATCTGGATGGCCACGATGAGGTCGAAGGCGACCGTAATGAGGGCTGTGATCAGGAACACCGCCGCGTCGGCGCGGGTAGACCGCAGGATCGCCGTTACGGTGCGCCGCGAGACCATGCGGGTGGCCGTGACCATGAGGATGCCGGCCAGCGCCGCCACCGGGATCCTGCCGACGAGCCCCGCCGCCAGGTAGATGATGGCCAGCAGCACCAGGGCGTGCACCACCGCGGAGAGCCGGGTCTTGGCCCCGGAACGGACATTCACGGCGGTCCGGGCGATCGCGCCGGTGGCGGGCATGCCGCCGAAGAATCCGGCAGCGATCGAGGCCAGCCCCTGCCCGGTGAGCTCCCGGTCGGGGCTGTACGCGCCGGATGGGCGGCCATCGGGGCCGACCATGCCGGCGGCCACCCGGGCCGAGAGCAGGGATTCGATGGCGGCGAGCGTCGCAATGGACACGGCAGGCATCAGCAGGCCGCCCAGTGCGGCCGGATCGACAGAAGGCATCGAGGGTACCGGCAGGGAGTGAGGAAGCGCGCCGATCCGAGGTATATCCAGCGCCAGCATCTCCGACGCCGCGGTGGTGAGCAACACCGCTATCAGGCTGGCGGGCAGGGACTTATTGAGCCTGGGCAGCAGGTACATCACGGTCGCGACGCACGCCACCACCGCGAGCGTCTGCAGCACGGTCGGCACCGACGCCTGCGACGCGCTCTCGACGGCGGCCAGGAGGGTGTTGTGGCCCGGCGTTCCCTCGGTGCCCGTGGCCAGGGGAACCTGCTGGAGGAAAATGATGGCGGCGATGCCGAGCGTGAAACCCTCCACGACCGGCCACGGGATGAACGCAACGGCCCGGCCCAGCCCGCTGGCTCCCAGGACCACGACTAGCAGCCCGGCCAGGACAGAGACCAAGGCAATGCTGCCGACGCCGTGGGCGGCGACAACCGGGGCCAGGACGACCACCATGGCGCCGGTCGGGCCGGAGACCTGGACGTTGGATCCGCCCATGACGGCAGCGACAAGTCCTGCCACCACCGCGGTGATGAGTCCGGCCTCCGCCCCGACCCCGGAACTCACCCCGAAGGCCAGCGCCAGGGGGAGCGCCACGATGCCCACCGTGATGCCGGCGAACAGATCCGTCTTCCAGGCAGACCTCAGGAGCTCGTAGTCGCGGCGGGACGGCACAAACCGGGCGAAGCGTCCCGGTGCCGTGCCAGATGTTGTGGCCGGGTTTGCTGCCTGGGCCGCGCTCACGGCGCTGCACTGTCGAGGTGGCCGGTGCTGTCGACGTCGCCCGCACGGTCGAGGTGGCCGGCGGGAAGCTCCTGCGCTATCCGGAGCTGTTCGCTGGAACCGGCCAGGGTGTCCAGCAGGAAGACCCGGGCGATCGCGAGCAGCTCCTTGATCTTGGGATGAGCCAGCCGGTAGGTCACCACATTCGCCGTTCGGACCGACGTCACCACGCCGTGCCGGCGCAGCGTCCCCAGATGCTGGGACAGATGCGAGGGCTCCAGCCCCGTCTCGGCAAGCAGGTAACTGACCGGCGCCGCAGTGTCCGGTGCCGCTGCCAGAAGCTCGAGGATCCGGATTCGGGCAGGGTGGGCCAGGGCCTTGAACAGGTTGGCCTTGATTTCGTACAGGGGGGTCTGCGCGGCGGAGATCATGGCAGGAAAACACTTTCTCGCATCCGTTCGCGGCCTGTCGGCCGGTCTGTCGGCGGGGCTGTCGGCGAATCGGATTGATGAATTGATGTTTTCATCATATCGCGTCGGTCAAGACCCGCCGGAGCGTTCGTCAGTGCCGGTCCGATCCCGGCGCGCACGCTGTCACGAAGCCGGACGTCCGGGCGTGGCGATAGGCTTGGAACCATGACTATCAATCCGGACCTGCAGGGGCGCAGCTACCCTGCCGCAGAGGTGTATGACGTCGGCCGCGAGAAGATCCGCGAGTTCGCGCGCGCGGTCAAGGCCACCCATCCCGCTCACTTCGACGTCGCCGCCGCCACGGCCTTGGGCCACCGCGACCTCGTGGCCCCGCCGACCTTCGCAATCATCGTCGCGCAGCGCGCGGATGCGCAGTTGATCGAGGATCCGGACTCAGGAATCGACTTCTCCCGCGTGGTCCACGCCGACCAGCGGTTCACGCACCACCGCCCGATCGTTGCCGGTGACCGGCTGGTCGCCGAACTGCACGTCGACGGCGTACGCGCCATGGGCGGGGGAGCCATGATCACCACCCGCTCGGAAATCTTCGCGCTTGCCCCCGGCGATGCCACCGATGCCACTGACGCCGCCGACGCCCGTGTGCCGGTCGCCACCGCCACCTCGTCCATCCTGGTCCGCGGAGAGGGACAGTAACCATGAGCACTGCATCCATCGCCCCCAAGTTCGCGGACCTCGCGGTCGGCCAGGACATCGGCAGCCGCAGCATCGACGTCACCCGCACCGACCTCGTCAAGTACGCAGGCGCCTCCGGTGACTTCAACCCGATCCACTGGAACGAGGCCTTCGCCACCGGTGTGGGCCTGCCGGGCGTGATCGCCCACGGCATGTTCACTATGGGCGCGGCCGTCCAGCTCGTGACCGACTGGGCCGGCGACCCCGCAGCCATCGTCGACTTCCAGACCCGCTTCACCAAGCCCGTTCCCGTGGCCGACACCACCGGATCGCCGGATGCCGGCGCCGTCATCGAAGTCAGCGGCGCCATCGGAGCGCTCGACGCCGACGCAGGCACCGCCCGCGTCGACCTCACGGTCCTCTCGTCCGCCCAGAAGGTCCTCGTCAAGGCCCAGGCCGTCGTCAGGCTGGCCTAGCAGTGGCGCTGCAGTGACCAAAGATGTCTTCCTCCCGGCTGCCGAGATCACACACTGGCGCAACGCCGTGGTGGTGGCCTACGGGGCCAGCGGCGTCGCGTTTTCCACGTGGGTGTCCCGGCTGCCGGCGATCCGCGACGGCCTGGACCTGACCCCCGGCACCATCGGGCTGCTCCTGCTCTGCCTGACGGCGGGGTCCTTCCTGTCAGTGTCCGCCTCAGGCCTGATCGTCCTTCGCCTCGGCTCCAAGAGGACCATCCGGATCGGCAGCATCATGGTCGGATTCGGGCTGATGCTGGCAGGCTTCGGCACCTCCGTGCTGGCCAGCCCCGTGGTGGTTGCCGCAGGACTGGCGATCATCGGGCTGGGCACCGCCAGCTGGAACACCGCGTCCAACGTCGAAGGCGCCGCGGTGGAACGCGCCGTCCGGCGGCACATCATGCCCCGGCTGCACGGCTCGTTCAGCCTGGGAACAGTGGCCGGAGCAGGTCTGGGCGCCTGGGCCGCCGGTGCAGGGGTTCCTGTCTTCTGGCATCTCGCCGCGGCTGGCTTGCTGGTGGCCGGCTCGGTGACCACAGCGGCGGCGTGGTTCCGCGCGGACGTCACCCCGATCGAGGGGGAACGCCCCTTCAAGGCATCCGGAACCGACACCTTCGAGGATCCGTCCACCGGGCCCATCCCCATCGTCCGGCAGACGGACGCTGTCCTCGAGCAGCCGCTGGACAACAAACGCCAGATCGCCCAGGCCTGGCGTGACAGGCGCACACTGCTCCTGGGCGTGCTGGTCCTCGGCCTTGCTCTCGCCGAAGGGGCTGCGGGGGACTGGGTTGCCCTGGCACTGGCTGACGGCCACGGCCAGACCGACGCCGCCGGGGCCGCAGGCTATGGCCTGTTTGTCACCTTCATGACCGTTGGCCGCTTCGCCGGCACCCTGGTCCTGGACCGCTTCGGCCGGGTGCCGGTGATGCGCTGGTGTGCCGCCCTGGCGGTCCTCGGCCTCGGCTTGTTCGTCTTCGCCCCGGTTCCGTGGCTGGCCTACGTGGCCCTGGCCATCTGGGGGCTCGGCGCCTCGCTGGGCTTCCCGGTGGGCATGTCCGCCGCGGCCGATGACCCCGTCAAGGCCGCCGCCCGGGTCTCCGTGGTGTCCACGATCGGCTACGGAGCGTTCCTCTGCGGGCCGCCGCTGCTGGGCCTGCTGGCGGAACACGTCGGGATTCTCCACTCGCTGCTGGCCGTGATGGTGATGCTGATCGCCAGCTTCCTGCTCTCCCCGGTGGCGCGCAAACTGCCCGTGCCCGTGCCCGCGGCCTAGCTAAGTACAGGTCACCGGCTTAGGCGGGCCGATGATCCCGGCTAGGCTGGTCAGGTGACCCAGATTCAGCTTTCCGCACTGACCACCGCCGCCGTCGGCGGCCCCGCCGGCAGTTTCATCGAGGCCCGCAGCGAGGCCGAAATCATCGACGCCGTGCGGGCGGCGGACGCCGCCGGCCAGCCGCTGCTGATCGTCGGCGGCGGCTCCAACCTGCTGGTGTCCGACGACGGGTTCCCCGGCGCCGTGCTGAAGATCGCCTCGGAAGGGTTCGCCGTCAACGCCGAGGATTCCTGCGGCGGCGTGGCGGTGGTGGTGCAGGCCGGCCACAACTGGGACGCCTTCGTTGACCACGCGGTGAAGCACGCCTGGTCCGGCGTCGAGGCGCTCTCCGGCATCCCCGGCGCGGCCGGTGCCACTCCCGTGCAGAACGTCGGGGCTTACGGGGCGGATGTCTCGCAGACAATCGCCGTGGTGCGCACCTGGGACCGGGAACGCAACGCGGTGAAGACCTTCACGAATTCCGAACTCCAGTTCGGCTACCGGGACTCCGTGCTGAAGCAGACCACAGTCAACGGCTCGCCGCGCTATGTGGTGCTCACGGTGGAGTTCCAGCTCCCGCTCGGCCGGATGAGCGCACCTGTCCGTTACGCCGAGCTTGCCCGGGCCCTCGGCGTCGAGCAGGGCCGGCGGGCCTACTCCAACGACGTCCGGCGCGAAGTGCTGCGGCTCCGGGCGTCCAAGGGCATGGTCTGGGACGCGAACGACCGGGACACGTACTCCACGGGATCTTTCTTCACCAACCCGATCGTGGCCGAGGACGTCGCGGCACGGTTGCCGCAGGCGGCCCCACGTTACCCCGGCGGCGCGGACGGACTGACCAAGCTCTCAGCAGCCTGGCTGATCGACCAGTCCGGCTTTGCCAAAGGCTTCGGGCTGGATCCGGACAGCGTCTCCGGCGGCCGGGCAGCGCTCTCCACAAAGCACACGCTCGCCATCACCAACCGGGGCGGGGCGAGCACGGCGGACATGCTGGCCGTGGCGCGCGAGGTGCGCAGCGGCGTCGTGGAACGGTTCGGGATTGAACTGCACCCGGAACCGCTGCTGATCGGCGTCGAGCTCTGAACGCCGGACCCCAGGGACCGACTCCAGAAACCCGGGCAACAGAGTTTTTGCCTAGCGGTCCGGGTGGTGGGGAACTACCTTGCTGAAGAGCATGAACGTGAAACCGGAGGCCGCCGCCCCAAGCAGGAAGACCTGGCAAAACGCCACGGACTGAATGCTGGGCCCGCTCTGCAGCACCAGCCCGGCGCACGCAAACGCCACGGCGCCGGCGAGAAACGCCAGCGCGCCGAGCAGGAAGGCCTGAACGGTGGCGGGAAATTCGCCGGCGTAGTCGAGCTGGAGCTCCCGGCCTCGCGCGGCGATGTTTCCGCGCTGCACGCCCTCCTGCGCCCCGGCGCGCGGCTGTACCGTCGCGGCCGTGACGAAGCTGCTCACGGACACTGCCATGCACAATCCGGCCACCAGTTGCAGCGTACTCATCATGGGCGAGAGCCGGGTTCCGCTGGCGATGGCGACGGCGAGCCCGGCGGCCATGCCGGCGGCGCTGGAGGCCCAGCCCAGCAGGGCCAGCTTCCTGCTCAGGGGCCGCAGCAGCGGCCACACCTCACTCATAGTCATGCATCAAGGCTAATGAGGCCCGCTGGACGGCGGCTGGGAACAGCCCGGCAACCTCCCGGCAGCCCGAGCCAGCGACCGGAGCCGCAGATCCACGCCCGACGCCCGGCGGGGCGGCCGCAGCATCCACACCGTCGGCGAGGCCGGCTCCGGCTCGGCCGTCATCCGCCAGATGCCCCCACGAACACGTGCGGCGCAAACCGTTCAGTGAGAACGGCCAGCGGCGTTTTCGTGGCGGTTAGCCGCATGACGTAGGTGCGGCCCGGGACCCGGGACGCCGGGGTGAGTTGTGGCTCGAGCCGGGCGGCGCAGGAACCGGCCGGAATCAGGCCCCAGGCGCACAGTTCCCGGGTGACCTGCACGCCGTGGTCCCGGAGCAACCGGCCGATCGGCTGATCGGTCAACGCCAGCGCCTCGGCGACCGGCTGCGGTATCTCACCAAGCCTGGCGAGTACTTCGGCGGATCCATGCACCGTTCCATCCGGTCCCACGAGCAGCACTTCGCGCACGAGAAGGGTCTCACCCGCCGTCATTGCCAGGTGGCGGTGGGCGGTCGTGATGTGGTCCCCGGTGCTGCTTTGGTCATCCTCGTAATGCAAGGAACTTGCGAGGAAGACGTCGTCGTTACCGGGTATGGCCAGGCTCCAGTGTCCGGCCACCTCGACCGTGATGGTGTCGCCGGTCAGAATTTCCAGGGACGTGGTTGTCAAACCGTCACCTCGAAGGACGAGTTGTTCGACCCGTCCGAGCCCCGGGAATTCATCCGTGGCGCCGTCCTCCCTGACGGGTGGCCGGCTCCGCTGAGAGCGCCGGTGGGCGCGGGAGAATTGGATGGGCCCGGTCATTGCGCCACCCGGTTGAGCTCCGACTGCACCAGCCCGGCAAGCTCTGTTGCGTGGGGTTCCCGCAACAGCGAGCTGTGTTCACTCGGAATCTTGAAGAACTCATGGGGGCCGGTGAGCAAACGGTTCCAGTCCTGGGGGCCGTCCGGGTTTTCGTCAGCTCGCACGAGGAATGCCCGGCCGCCATAGGGCAATACTTCATGGTGCCGAAGTGTGAGTCGCTCATGGTCGAAGAACGCGTCGAATTGACGCTGCCCGGCGAACGGGACCACGCCCGCAAGGCGCGCCCGTGCCTGCCGGCTCCACGCCTGCAGGGCGGGCAACCCTTCAGGCAGAATCCGGCGGCCCTGCTCCTGGAGTGCCTCACGCACCCTCCGGAGCGGAGTGGAGACGGAAGGCCGGTCAGCCATCTTTTCGAAGGCCAGCTGGGCTTGCGCTGCTGCGGTGCGCGGCAGATACGTGTCGAGCAGGCCCACCACTTCGACTTTTTGGCCTGCTTCGGTCAGGAGCCGTGCGATCTCGAGCGCGACGAGTCCGCCGAAGGAGTGTCCCAAAAGGAGATACGGGCCGCGGGGTTGCACGATGCGCATGATCTCCAGAAACCGCCGTGCAGCCCCTTCCACCGTGCGGTCAGGCACTGCGCGCCTCTCCAGGCCGTGGGCCTGGAAGGCATACACGGGGCGGTCGGGGAAATGGCGGGAGAGGGGGAGGAAGGTCAGAGCCAGCGCACCGGAACCGGCGAAGCAGAACAGGGGCGTCCCGGTGCCGCCGGACTGCAGGGTCACCACGTCCGGATGGCTGGGCAGGGCCGCGGAGCCAAGCTTCACGCGCCGGGTGAACTCGCGAAGGGTAGGGGAAGCGATCAGGTCTGAGGAGACCATGCTGACGCCAAAGCGTTCCTCCACGATGGTGAAAAGCTCCTCGGCGGAGAGGGAGTCGCCGCCGAGTGCCATGAAGTCCTGGTCGAGGCCGATCACTTCCAGCCCGAGCACTTCCGACCAAATGTCCGCGACCACCAGCTCCCACTGGCTCATGGGTCCAGACGATGCCGGAAGCGCGGGGGCGGCCACGTCGGGCAACTGGGTGCGGTCCACCTTGCCGCGCTCGTTCCGGGGGAGCGCGGACAAGTGCACGATGTCAGCAGGCACCATGTATTCGGGGAGCCGGGCACGCAGGCTGCGACGCAGCGCCGCAGGCGAAGGCGGGCGAAGGCCAGGCTGCGAAACGACGTAGGCGATCAAGCGAGTCGGTGCCGGAGGGCTGACCACGGGCAGGACCACCACCTCGGCGATCCCGTTTGTTGCGAGGAAGGCCGACTCGACCTCGCCGGGCTCAACCAGATAACCGCGCACCTTGACCGCGGCATCCGCGCGGCCCAGCAGGATCAGGTCACCACGTTCATCGAACCGCCCCAAGTCACCCTGGCGGCATATTCGGCGACCATCCTCAGCTACGCTGAATCGCGCTTCGTTCGCTGCCTCGTCGCGCCAGTATCCGCCGGAGAGGTAATTCGAAATCGTGACGATCTCGCCGGACTGGCCCTGGGGCGCCGGACTGCCGTCTTCCAGGTGGATGGGTACGTCCCGGTTGGTGACCGGCCGGCCCGCCGGGATCGTTCCTTCGGGCACGGGAGCGTCCCCAGGGATCTCGTGGAGGGCCAGGATGCCGACCTCTGAGGAACCGGACCAGTTGAAGAACGAGGCGTTCGCGGGCAGATGCGGGCGGATCGCCTCGACGTCGCGTCCATGCACGGCCTCGCCCACCGTTGCCACCAGGCGCAACGAAGTCAGCACTTTGCCTGGCCCGAGAACGCTCACGAGCGAGCGGAGCAGATGAGGGGTGCAGTGCAGCGTTGACAGCCGCTGTTCGTCGATCCAGGAAACGAGGCCGCGCACGCCGCCGTCCCTCGGATCGAAGCTCCACACGCCGGCCCCGTTCAGGACGGCGCCGAAGAGGAGCGAGAGCCCCGCGGCGAAACCGTAGGGGAGAACCAGGGCAACGCGGTCCTCCCGGCCGATCCGAAAGCGCTGGCCGTGTGCAAAGGCATCGTTGAGCAGCTGGTCGTGGGTCTGGAGCACGCCCTTCGGCCTGCCGCTGGAGCCCGACGTGAACACGATCGAGACGGCGTCACCACCGCGGCGGGCCAAACCCTCCGCCGGCGGCGGACCGTCCACCCCGGCGACGGCGCCTCCCGAGAGCTCATACTGGGCAATGATCTCGTCAAGCCGGATGGAGTTGGTCAGGCTTACTCCCAGCTCGGCCGCGGCGGCCTCGCTCGCCTCGTCGACAAGGTACGTCGTGATGCCGGCGAGCTTGCTGATGTCACGGAGCCGCTCGGAGGGGAGGTGGGACTCCAGCGCGACGACGATGCGCCCGGCTTTCATGATGCCGAGAAAGCCGACCAAAGCGGGCGCGGTGTGACCCAGGAACGCCCCGATCGGCGCGTCGCCGTCCGGGAGTTCCTCCATCAGCCTGGCGG
>JBKPJW010000259.1:0-6716 GCA_046730875.1 Actinomycetota bacterium
CCACGTTGGGGGTCCTCCCGCATTTAACCCCCCATTCCAACTGACTCGCAGCCGGGGCCGTTCCGGACGCCCGGAACGGCCCCGGCCGCGCGCCAGGTGGGGGAGGCCGATAGGAACCTTGGGAATACCTTAAGGCCGTAATGTTATTTGGATTTGAGCATTGTGAGGCTTTATTCAGCAGGCTAGGGTTTGAATTCCTACGGACCAATAGGGCGCAGGTTGCGTCGACCGGACGTTATAGGAGTCCAACCATGCGCGTCGATCCTAGTTTCGCCTTGGCGAGAAACCGTAATAAAAGGCATCGGTTTATCGGGTCTTTCTTGGTGCGACGATGTATTTCCCTGGCGTCAGTCTTTTTACTCGTGGCCGGCGCAATTTCCCTCATTGCCGCCCCAGCGGAAGCAGCCACGCTGACCTTTTCGGCGTCGGCCGATGCTGGGGTGAAGCGTGACAGTCCCACCATCAACTTCGGCAAGGCCACGAGCATGAAGGCCGACAATTCGCCTGTCGAGATGATCTTCATCCGGTTTGCGGTGACAGGCACTACAGGAAGCACCGTCACCAGCGCCAAACTGAGGCTGTTCGTGACTGATCCTTCCAATTTGGGCGGTCAGGTCCGCAGGGTGCTGAACAACACCTGGAGCGAAACCGCACTGACATTCAACAACGCACCTGTGGCCGAACCGACGGTGGTGGCCTCACGCGGGGCCGTAGCTGACAACACCTTTGTGGAGTTTGACCTGACCAGCGTCATCAAGGGAAACGGCACGTATTCCTTCCGCATCAGTAACACGTCATCCGACGGCGTTATCTACAGCTCAAGGGAAGCGCCCACCCTGACGCAGCGCCCCAGGCTGACCCTCATCACAAACGCCACACCGCCGCCGCCTCCTCCTCCGTCACCGCCCCCGCCCCCGCCGCCGGCGGCAAACCCGTGCGGCAAGACGGCAACCCCGCCTTCGAACTACGACCACGTCATCTGGGTGCTCTTCGAAAACAAGACCTACTCGCAGGTCATCGGAAACGCGAGTGCGCCCTACATGACGCAAACAGCGAGGCAGTGCGCCTCGGTGTCCACATGGAGTGACGCAGGCCTAGGTCTGCCGTCCCTACCGAGCTATCTGGCCATGACCTCGGGCAGCACCCAGGGCGTCACGTCTGATTCGAGCCCGAGCGGACTGCCGCCGATTACGGCCGACAACATCTTCCGGCAGGTCAGGGCAACCGGACAGACGCAGAAGAGCTATATGGAAGACATGCCTTCGAATTGCCGGCTGACCGCATCAGGGTTGTACGCGGAGCGGCACAACCCCGAAATCTATTACCAGGGACCGGGGGACAGGACCGCCTGTTCCACCAACAACGTCCCCATGGGCACCGTGAGTTCGGGAAACCTTGCGAGAGACCTGGCCAACAACACGCTGCCGAACTTTTCCGTGGTGGTGCCGAACGTCTGCAACGACATGCACGACTGCAGTGTGGCCACGGGTGATACCTGGCTGTCCCAGTGGCTGCCCGTCATCCTGGCCAGCCCCAGCTACCAAGGGGGACGAACCGCCATCTTCGTGGTCTTCGACGAAGATACACCGCTGCCCAATTTTGTGGTGGCACCATCGGTGGTCCCGGGCACCGTTATCCAGGGCAACTACAGCCACTACTCGCTGCTGCGAACCACCGAGGAGATGCTGGGGATCGGTCCCAAATTGCTCAACGCCAGCTCGGCCCTGAGTTTCCGGCCGCCGCTGCGAATCTAAGCGCCGCATTCACAGCAGGTTCCCGGCAAAGCACCGGCTCCTTCGGAACGTTCTCCGAGCTGCGCTCGTTAGAATTCGACGGGGCTGGATTCCAAAAGATCAGCCCACCGCTTTCGTTCTAAGGACACACCAATGCCCGAGCGCACTATCGTCATCACCGGAGCCAGCGACGGGATCGGTGCGTCCGCCGCGCGGACTTTCGCCCGGCAGGGGGAGCAGGTGGTCGTCGTCGGGCGTTCGGCGCAGAAGACCGAGGCGATCGCGAACGAAATCGGCGCGGACTACTTTGTCAGCGACTTCGCCGACCTTGCCCAGGTGCGCACGCTGGCCGCGCAGCTGAAGGAAAAGTACCCGCGGATCGACGTCCTGGCGAACAACGCCGGCGGCATCATGGGACCCCGCGAGCTCACCGTGGACGGCCACGAGAAAACGTTCCAGGTCAACCACCTGGCCCCGTTCCTGCTGACCACCTCGCTGATCGACGTCCTCGCCGCGAGCCAGGCAACGGTCATCAACACCTCGAGCGTCGCGAATTCGCTGTTCGGCAAGCTGGACATCGACGACCTCGACGCGGCCCGCAGCTATTCCACCAACCGCGCTTACGGCAACGCCAAGCTCGCCAACATCCTCTTCACCACCGAACTCCACAACCGCTACAACGCTGAGGGGATCTCGACGGCGGCGTTCCACCCGGGCGGCGTGGCCACGAACTTCGCGGCCGACTCCACGAGCAACATGCGCCTGGCCTACAAGTCCTTCCTCAAGCGTTTCATGCTGACCCCGGACCAGGGCGCGGACACCCTCGTCTGGCTCGCCGACGCCACCCCGGGCCACGACTGGATCTCCGGCACCTACTACGCCAAGCGGACCCTCTCCAAGGCCAACAAGCAGGCCTACGACGCCGGCCTGGCCAAGGCGCTGTGGCAGCGCAGCGAGGCGATGGTGGCCCAGGACGTGGACAAGCTGCACCGTCGGCAGTAAATGACGAGGCCTGAGCCTTCCTGCCTGAGCCTTCCTGCCTGAGCCTTCCCGCCTGCGGCGGAATCGTGGGTTAGCATTTCCCTGCCCCTCTCCGACACGCGGCTGAGGGCTTCTATCTGGGGGAGTGCTTTCTTACGTGCGTCTGAAGAAACTGATTATCGCGTCCTTGGCGGGTACCGCCGTCGTCCTGAGCGCCACCGCCGTGCCGGCATCTGCCGCGCCCGCGCCGAAAGCGTACAAGAACTGCACGGAGCTCAACAAGGTCTACCCGCACGGCGTCGGCCGCACCGGCGCCCGGGACAAGACCAGCGGAAAGCCGGTCACCACCTTCCGCGTCAACAGCAAGGTCTACAGCTACAACGACGGCGGTTTGGTCCGGCACACGGGCGAATACGACCTCGACCGTGACAACGACGGCATCGCCTGCGAAAAGCGCTGATCTGAATTGTCGGGATCCTGGCCACTGGCCAGGATCCCGACATGCTTAACTGGCGATGCCTGGGAGGTCG
The DNA here is from genome assembly GCA_046730875.1 of Actinomycetota bacterium. Taxonomy (GTDB): domain Bacteria; phylum Actinomycetota; class Actinomycetes; order Actinomycetales; family Micrococcaceae; genus Arthrobacter. Next base: position 3,245 of record JBKPJW010000259.1, read on the forward strand.
ACGCCGCTGGAACGGCTACCCCGCTGCCGAGACGCCCACCGGCGTCGAAGAAACGCGTTCTGTCAGCCGAAGCGCGAGTTGGCGCGGGGCGGAACGGGCATCTCCGGCCGGAACCGCAGCCACGTGTTCTTCCCCGCAGCCTTCGCCGCGGTCATGGCGGCCTCGGCCTGCCGCAGCAGTTCCGCCCCGTCCAGCGTCTGCCCCGACTTCGAGGCAAGGCCCATGCTCACGCCGGAACGGACCCTCGATCCGCCCACGCGCAGCGGCGCGTAGAGGGCCTCGGCGATCCGCTTGGCCACCGCGTCAACGTTGAGGCATTCGGTCAGCAGCACCACGAATTCGTCGCCGCCCAGCCGGGCCACCGTGTCATGCGGGCGGACACAGTTGCGCAGCCTGTTCGCCATCTCCACCAGCAGCTCATCGCCCGCCGAACGACCCAGGACGTCGTTGACGTGCCTGAAATCATCGAGGTTCAGCAGGAGGACATCCACCGGATCCGGGCGGCGGAGCGCGGCGGCGAGCCGCGCGTGGAAGAAGGGACCGTTGGGCAGCGCCGTCAGGGGGTCGCGCAGGGCTCCGGCCTTGAGCTCGTCGTCGGGCCCGGCGAACGCCGCCGGAGCAGTGCCTGCCGGACCCGGGATATCCGGAGTTCTTGAGGGACGACGGCGGAGCACGTCGCCGCTGATGGGACGGGCGGCGGCGCCGGCAGCGGGGAAGGCACCGGCGTCGTGACTTGCCCCCGCGGGCGGGGCGTCGCGGAGGTCGTCACGATTGTTATTCCGGTGGCCGGCGGCGCGGACCGAAAGGACCACGGAGGTTCCGGCGTCGGCCGCTCCTGCCGGGACCAGTGAACACGTGATTTCGACGTGGAGTTCGGTGCCGTCGGCCCGGCGGCCAGACCCGGCGAACGCGGCGTGCGGGCTGGCGGCCGTACCCAGAGCGGCCACGACGCCGTGGAATTCCTCCCGGGAACCCTCGGCCAGGAGCATGCTGTGGTCCACGCCCAGAAGCTGCGCCCGGGAATAGCCAAAGAGCCGCTCCGCGGCCGTGTTGAGGAAGGAAATGGATCCGTCCTGAGCCACCAGCACCAACGCGTCGGGACCGTACTCCAGCAGTTGTTGTGCGAAACCGGCTTCCACGATTTTGACAGCCTCCCGGCGGCGAATTCGGATAGCGGACACCTTCAAGCAACAAGGACGCGCTGCGCTAAACGAATCATATGCGGTGCGGGCTGCCCGAACGTGAAGTGCCTCGTGCAGCAAGGAAGTGTGTCGGCCGCAGCCCGGCTACCGCCGGCAGCGGTGCGCGGGGTCGGTGGCGGGCGGTCTTCGACTCAATACGACTAGGCGGCTATGACCGGAATCCTCCGAGTGAAGAGGATCTTCTCGGTGATCCAGTCCAGCAGGTCCACGGTGAGCCAGTACGTGCCCGGTGCCGGGGGCCGCAGCAGCATGTCGAAGCGTTCGGTGGCGCCGAAGTTGATCAGGCTGGACCTCAGGGGGCCGGTGGACGATATTGGGCGTGCCGGTCCCGTGGGGCTGGACGTGTCCCGGAACGGCCGTCCGTCGTGCGAGATGAGTTCAGCCATGACAACCGGCTTGCCTGCGGAATCGGTGAAGCGCACGTTGACCGGGAAGTAGTTGGCGTTCAGCAGACGGAGCAGCGTGGGTTTGGCAGCACCTCCTGCCATCCTGGCCCGGATGCGGGTCAGCAGGATTGGGCCTTCTTTTTTCGCGGGACGGGCTAATTCTCCGCCCAGAAGATAGAAATGCTGGGGGTTGAATTTGTCCAGTCCGGCGTCCTCGCCTGAGAGCCCGGCGGCGTGGTTGAGTTGGTGCCAGCGTGGGTCGACCGAGTAGGGGACGAGGATCGTCTCGGTGTCGATGTCGTATTCCGGCCCGTCAACGAAAGCCCGCCTGGCGCCCTTGGTCACCGGAAAGTCCGGGTGGACCGGTGGGTCGATGATCAGCGGGCCGAACATGCCCATTTGTACGTGCAGTGTGGTGTTGACGTGGCAGTGGTAGAAGTACGTTCCGGACGCACCCACGTTCGGGTTGCCGGGCTGCCCGCGTTCCGGCCGCCACTGATACGTGTAGCTTCCCGTGATCTCGAAGGAGGTGTGGCCGACGCCGTCGTTGCGCGGATCCGGCTCGATGCCGTGCCAGTGGATGGTGTGGACTTTCTTGCTCGGGCGGACGGTGCCGTGAAACAGTTGCCCTTCGGTGAGCCGAATCAGGGGTGCCGGGAAAATCCGTCCGGAGTTCTCTGTCTCGAAGGTCCAGATCTCGAACTTGCCGCCGTCGTCGAACTCCATGGCGCGGTTGAAGAACTTGAACTCATGCTTCGCGTCTGGGGGCTGGCGAAACTCGGTTTCGGGGCTTCCCTCGTGCATCTGATGGGAGCTGAAATCGACCTGGCTGCGGAACAGCTCGTGCGGAGCCTCGCTTCCGGGCGCGGGCGCCGCGACAGTCCAGTGGCCCACCAGCCCGCCGGGATACATGCCGCCCCTGGCCACCTGGGAGGGCTCGGCATGGCAGTGCATCGGGTAGTCCCAGTCCTCCTTCCGGGCGTTCCACACCTCATCGATAACCTCCGGCGGCCGCCGCAACGGGAGCATGGAGTCTTTGCGGTCCAGCGGGTGCATTTCAACGACGTCCTCCCACTGCTGCAGCACCACGTGACCGTCGGCGTCAACCCTGCCGCCGGTACGCGGAAACATGCTCCCGTTGCGGTTGACAGTCCAAAGGTGGTTGCCGTGGAAGTGGAGCTGGTGGTGGACGACGCCGGCATTGAGGAAGCGCATCAGCTGGCCGGTCCGCACAGTTCCCGCCGCGGCGCTCAGGCTGAAATTGCGGACGTCGATCTGCCGGGGTGAGCCGGACATCAGGGAGTCCTCTTCCCGCACCCGGTTCAGCGCCTCGTCAGTGGACGCGGCCAGGGATTGGAAGCCGCTGCGGCCGTTGAGCGTGAAATACCGCGGATACATCGGTGTCTTGCTGGGATCCACCGTTCCGTTGCGCGACGCGATGCCGGCCCAGACCGGGTCAACGTTGTGGAGCATCCACAGCCACTGGCGTTCGAATTCCGGCCCGTTGGGCATGGGCAGCCACGGCGAGGCCGGATCGGTGACCAGCAGGGCACCGAAGAGGCCGAGGACGCGCTGGACCGGGTCGACGGTTGGATCGGCCGGATTGGCTCCAGGATCGCAGTACAGGTACGTGCCTGCCCTGGGCGCAGTGAATTCCAGGGTCTTGGTTTGGCCGGGGCGGATCACGCCTGTACCCACGTGGCTGTTCCCCGCTCCCACGTTGAGGAACTGCAGTGCGTGCTCCTGGGCCAGGTGGTTAGTGACGCGGATGCTGATGGTGCTTCCGGTCTCGGCGATCAGCGTCCGGTCCGGGAAGAAGCTGGCCCAGAATTTGCGGCGGACCAGGAATTCCCCGGGGTTGGCAGGGTCCTTGGCGGCAGGTGT
>JBKPJW010000260.1:0-9667 GCA_046730875.1 Actinomycetota bacterium
GTTCAGCGTTATCCCGTCCGTGGACCCGTCAGCGCGGAAAAACACCGTGGCGACATCACCTGCCACATTGGACTCCGCGAGGACGCTCAAGTCGTCTTCATCGAGGTAACCGCCGGCATAGACGTGGCTGGGGTAATCGGCGTCGACCGATCCCACACCAAAGATCGCGATGCTCATCCGGGACTGCAACTGAAGGATGCGCTGAACACTGCGCTCATTCCACATGGCCGTTTTGGTCGCGGCATGGTCGAAGAAGGCCGGCACCGGGAACTGTTCAACCCGTGCCCCGTAGGCGCTGCCGAACCGGCGCATGATGTCGGAGGCGTAGGTGATGCCGGTGGTCTGCATGTTTCCGGCGCCGTTGAGCTGGACGATCACGCTGTCGTGGGTGATCTTGCGGGTCAGGTGTCGGCTCACGGCGCTCAGGGTGGAGCCCCATGCGACGCCGATGATGGCGTTGGAGTTCACCAGCGGTCCGATAGTCCGGGCGGCCTGCATGGCCACGCGGTCCAGTGTTTCCGCCTCATTGAGGGTATCCACCACCGGAACAACGTGGACATCCACCTTGTACTCGGTGCGGATGATGCTCTCAAGTTCGGGCCCGGTGTCCAGCGGGCTGCGGATCTGGATCTGGACCAGACCCGAATCGCGCGCCGCGGAGAGCAGCCGCGAGACCGTGGAACGGGACGTCCGGAGCTCCCGGGCAATCGCGTCCATCGTCAGGTCCTGGAGGTAATACAGTTGGGCCGCGCGGAGGGCGTCCGACTGGCGCGAGGGGGTCATGGCATATCCCGTCTGCACGTTTGTGCATAGTGCTTGACTCCATTTTCCATTATTCCAAACAATAGAGTTGAACGGCGCCGCGCCATGGGGCGCGCCGCACAGAAGCAACCCAGGGAGCAATTTTGGGACAGAAGGACTCAGTCCGCAGACCGGGCAGCCACCGCGCCCCGGTGCAGAGGCTGCGGACGCGCCCGCACGCACAGGTCCTGATCATCGGAGGCGGAATTAACGGTGTGGGCACCTTCCGGGACCTGGCCCTGCAGGGCGTCGACGTCGCCCTCGTTGAGCGGGGGGACTACTGCCAGGGTGCCAGCGGCGCCTCTTCCCACATGATCCACGGCGGGATCAGGTACCTCGAAAACGGTGAATTCCGGCTTGTCCAGGAGTCCGTAGTCGAACGCAACAGGCTCCTGCGGATTGCCCCGCACTACGTCAAGCCGCTGCAGACCACGATTCCCGTCTTCAGCACGTTCTCCGGCGTCCTGGCCGCCCCGATGCGCTTCCTGACCCACAAGCAGGGCAAACACACCGAGCGCGGGGCATTCCTGATCAAGCTCGGCCTCAGCATGTACGACTTCTTCTCCCGCGATGGCGGCACGGTTCCGCGCCACCAGTTCCGCGGACGCAAGCGCGCGCTGGAAGAGCTGCCGCGCCTGCACCCGGGGATCAAGTACACGGCCACTTACTTCGACGCTTCGGTCCACAACCCTGAACGCCTCACCCTCGATGTGCTTCAGGACGGCGAGAAGGCCGGCGGCGCGGACAGCCATCTGGCCCGGGCCAGCAACTACGTCTCCTTTGTCTCCTCCGGCACCGCCGCCGGCGCCGGTTCACCAACCGGCACCACTTCGGGAACCGCTTCGGGAACCACGGTCCAGCTCCGCGACGAGTTAACCGGCGAAGTGTTCGACTTCACCGCCGACGTGATCGTGAACACGACCGGCGCCTGGGTCGACCTGACCAACGAGGCCATGGGCTCGGCGTCGTCCTTCATGGGCGGAACCAAGGGATCGCACATCGTGCTGGACCACCCGGAGCTGCTCGCCGCCTGCAACGGCCGCGAGATTTTCTTCGAGCACACCGACGGCCGGATCGTGCTGATCTATCCGATGGGGGACCGCGTCCTGGTCGGCACCACCGACGTCGATGCCGACATGGCCGTGGACGCCGTCTGCACCGAGGCTGAAATCGACTACTTCTTCGACCTGATCGGCCATGTGTTCCCGGACATCACAGTGGACCGGGGGCAGATCGTCTACACCTTCTCCGGTGTGCGCCCGCTCCCGAAGCATGATGCCACGCAGCCCGGCTTCGTCAGCCGGGACTATCGGATCGAACGCCGTGCCGCCGGCGGCGGGGCCGTGCTGAGCCTCGTCGGCGGCAAATGGACCACGTTCCGGGCCCTCGCCGAGCACCTGAGTAACGACGTGCTGGCCGAACTCGGCATGGAACGGAAGGTCTCGACGGCGAAGCTAGCCATCGGCGGCGGCGCCGGTTTCCCGGACAGCGAGGACGGCGTCCAGCGCTGGATCAAGGCGCACATGTCGGCCGGGCGCGACGCCGCCCGGGTCACCGGGCTCCTGACCCGCTACGGGACACGGGCCGAAGAAGTCATCCGTTTCCTGGACGGGGCCGCAGCCGGGTCGCCCGACAGGCTGCTGCACTCCACGCGCGAACTCAGCACCCGCGAACTGGAGTTCATGGCGGCCCACGAGCAGATCGGACACCTCGTGGACGTCCTCATCAGGCGCACGTCCCTGGCCTTCCGCGGCCTGGTGACCGGGGAACTGCTCAACGAGATTGCAGACATTCTTTCGGGCCCGCTCGGCTGGGATGCGGCTCGCCGGGCCATGGAGATCGGCCACGCGCAGGAGGTGCTTCAGCGGTTCCACGGCGTCCAGGTTCACAGCCTGGTCGCCTGATACGACTTGCGTGCCCGGGCAGGGAAGCCCGGGTGCAAGCACTGCGCGGTCCGCCCCGGCGGCCGGTGCAGTGGCTGGCCGGCAGCACGAACATGCTGCCGGCCCCACGGCCTTCCAAACACGCGAACGGCCGACAACAGAAAATAGAGGAGTCAAAGATGTCTCTTGGAATAGTTTTCTTGTCCGAAGTATTCGGAACCGCAATGCTGACCCTGCTGGGTTGCGGTGTTGTGGCCAACGTTGCGCTCAAAGGCACCAAGGGCAACAACGGGGGGTTCCTCATGGTCACTTGGGGGTGGGGCATTGCCGTCCTCTCCGGCGTCTACGTCGCAGCCATATCCGGGGCGCATCTGAACCCCGCTGTCACCATTGGGCTGCTCATTGAGGGCAGGCGGCGTTACGCCGCCGATGTTCCGATCGACGTAGCGTCCACGTTCACCTACCTTGGTGGTGAAATGGTCGGCGCCTTCCTCGGCGCGATTGTCATGTGGCTGGCGTACAAGCAGCACTTCGACGCCGAGCCGCAGCCCGCCAACCAGCTGGCTGTTTTCTCCACCGGCCCCGCCATTCGCTCCGTCCCCTGGAACCTGATCACGGAAATCATCGGCACCTTTGTCCTCGTCTTCGTCATCCTCACCTTTGGCGGGACGCCTTCCGGGCTTGGTCCGCTTGCCGTTGCCCTGCTGGTTGTCGGTATCGGTGTCTCGCTCGGCGGGCCGACCGGCTACGCCATCAACCCTGCCCGTGACCTCGGCCCGCGCATCGCTCACGCCCTGCTTCCGATCAAGGGCAAGGGCTCCAGCGACTGGAGCTATTCCTGGATTCCTGTCGTTGGCCCGCTGACCGGCGGAATACTGGCCGGCCTCGCCGCCAAGTACGTGCCGATCATCGTAATTGCCGCTGGCTAACGCCCTCTGTACGCACTAATTCAAACGCCAGGCTAATAAGACAAGGACGTCAATATGAACCAGTACGTAGTCGCCATCGACCAAGGCACCACGAGCACTCGCGCCATCGTGTTCGACCACAGCGGCAGCATCGTCTCCTCCGGCCAGATGGAGCATGAGCAGATCTTTCCCCAGGCCGGGTGGGTGGAGCACAATCCTGCTGAAATCTGGAACAACACCCGCGAAGTGATCGGCTCGGCCCTGTCCAAGGCGAATCTGACCCGGCACGACATCGCCGCCGTCGGCATTACCAACCAGCGCGAAACGGCGGTGGTGTGGGACAAGACCACCGGCCAGGCGATCTACAACGCCATCGTGTGGCAGGACACCCGCACCCAGCCGATTGTGGACGAGCTGGCGAAAGAAGGGGGCGCGGAGCGCTTCAAACAGAAGGTAGGCCTGCCGCTGGCGACCTATTTCTCCGGCACGAAGATCAAGTGGATCCTGGACAACGTCGAGGGCGCCCGGGCCAAGGCGGAGGCCGGCGACCTCGTCTTCGGCAACACAGACTGCTGGGTGCTCTGGAACCTGACCGGCGGGATCGACGGCGGCGTGCACGTCACCGACGTGACCAATGCCTCGCGGACCATGTTCATGGACCTTGAGACGCTGTCCTGGGACCAGGAGATCCTCGACGCTTTCGGCGTCCCGGCCTCCATGATGCCGGCCATCAAGTCCTCCTCCGAGGTTTATGGCACGGTGCACACCTCCCAGCTGCTGCGCGAGGTTCCTGTGGCCGGCATCCTCGGCGACCAGCAGGCGGCCACGTTCGGCCAGGCGGCCTTCGACGCCGGCGAAGCCAAGAACACCTACGGCACGGGCTGCTTCCTGATCTTCAACACGGCTGAGGAAATTGTCCACTCGAAGAACGGGCTGCTCACCACGGTCGGCTACAAGCTGGGGGACGCGGCGCCGCACTACGCGTTGGAGGGTTCCATTGCCGTTACCGGTTCGTTGATCCAGTGGCTGCGGGACAACCTCGGCTTGATCAGCACTGCCCCGGAGGTCGAGACCCTGGCCGCCTCGGTGGAGGACAACGGCGGCGTGTACATTGTTCCGGCGTTCTCCGGCCTCTTCGCGCCGTACTGGCGTTCCGACGCCCGCGGCGCCATCGTGGGCCTGACCCGCTTTGTGAACAAGAACCACATCGCCCGCGCGGCACTGGAGGCCACCGCCTTCCAGACCCGTGAAGTGCTGGACGCCGTCAACGCCGATTCCGGCGTCCCCCTGACGGAGCTGAAGGTCGACGGCGGCATGGTCGCCAATGACGCCCTCATGCAGTTCCAGGCGGACATCCTGGGGGTGCCGGTCGTCCGGCCGAAGGTGGTCGAGACGACGGCGCTGGGCGCAGCCTACGCGGCTGGCCTGGCAGTCGGATTCTGGAAGGATCTGGGCGAGTGCCAGGCGAACTGGGCCGAGGACAAGCGTTGGGAGCCGCAAATGGACCAGGCCGAGCGTGAACGCCAGATGCGCCTCTGGAAGAAGGCCGTCATGAAGTCCATGGACTGGGTCGACGAAGACGTCAAATAGCGTCCGCGTCGACCCGCTAACCGGTCGGCCGCCGCGGCGGCAATGAATATCTCTCCCGGCAACGAAAGGCTCCGGCCAGGAAAACCCTGGCCGGAGCCTTTTCGTTCTCCGCTGGCAGGCGCTGCGGGAGGGCTGCAGGCAGCCCAGGTGAGCAACCGCCCTCGGTAGGCCGCCCCTACGGGGTGGACACGACAGCGCGCGGCGTTTTGGCGTAGACGTCCTTGCTGACCGTGTAGCCCCTGCGGTCGAGTTCCAGCGCCCGGGCGTTGATTCTAGCCAGCACCGCGGCGGTGAGGCGGGTGACCTTCACCAGGTCCATGAACTCCCGGTCCACGCCGCCGACGGCTGTGACTTTGACGAGCCCGGTCCCGGCTGAGTAGTACTTGCGCTGGTGGCCCGCACTGGGTGGTTCGAGCGGGTTGAACTCGTCGATGACCATGACGTCGTTGTAGCACCCTGTAGGAACGCAGACGCGCTGGTGCTTGTCCTTGACGTCACCGCAGTCCAGGAAGTCAACGGCGGGGGCGTACGCCTGGACGTAGGCAGGGGTGTTCCGGTGCGGTTCGGCCCGCATCGCGATGCCGGCCCGGGCCTTGTCGAGGCCGCTGATAAAGGTGCTGGGCGCGCCGACAAGTTTGCCGTTCTCGTACTCCTCCGGATACTCGCCGAACAGCCAGACCGTTCCCCCCTTGGTCTGGGCGAAGAAGGCGAGTTCGGACTCCACGAGTTCACCGTCGGAGTAGTCCCGGTCCCAGACCACGACCGTCTTGATCCCGTCGATTACCTTGGTCAGCCCGGTGACCGTGCTGAGAACCGTGCGGACAGAAGTCCCGTCCGGGGAGACGACTTTGCCGGTGGTGGTGTACTGCATTCCGGGCCTGAGCCTGAGCCACTGGTTGTCGATCACCGGCTGGGCCGGGAACCAGGAACGGTTGAACCACAGCGCCGAGCCGGGGCCGCACAGTTCCCGGGGGCTGACGGCCGCCGGTGCCGCAGCGGCAGCCGGCCCGGCGGCGGCAGCCGTTGCCGCCGTCAGCGACCCCACCACCAACAACAGCGCGGAGCCGTACGCCGTGAATCTCTTAATCCATGGAGTCATGACGGGCCTCTCTGTGGTGGTGGTTGTGGCTATGCGACCGCTACGGGTTCCGGCTCGCGGGGCCCGCGGTCGCGTCCCGGACCTTTCTTGGCGAACCGCAGGTAGAGCGATGGCACGACGAACAGGTTGACCAGCGTGGAGGTCACCAGTCCGCCGAGGATTACCACCGCCATGGGGTGCTCGATTTCATGGCCAGGCCTGTTGCCCATTACCACCAGCGGCACCAGCGCGAGTGCCGTGGCGAGGGTGGTCATCAGGATTGGTGACAAGCGCTCGGAAGCGCCCCTCAGGACCAGGCCCGGACCGAACGCCATGCCCTCGAACTGTTCCAGATGCTGGCAGTGGTTGATGAGCAGGATGCCATTGCGGGCGGCGATGCCCATCACCGTCAGGAAGCCGACCAGGGAACCGAGGGACAGGATTCCGCCGCTCATGTGCGCGGCGATCACCCCGCCTACGAGTGCTACCGGCAGCGTCAGGATGGCCAGCGTGGCCAGCCGCCAGCTGTGGAATGCCGCCTGCAGCAGGAGGTAGATCACAATCAACGCTCCGGCCGCAAAGAGGAGCAGTCGTTGCGAGGCGGCCTGCCGCTCGGCGTATTCACCCAGGATCTCGGCGTTGTAACCGGTGGGGAACTCCACGGATTTGAGGTCGGATTCCAGTTTCTCAACGACCCTCGCGAGATCGCCTTCCTTGACGTTGGCGCTGACATCGATACGCCGGGACCCCTCCGAACGCTCAATAACGTTGGGGGTTGGCTTAACCGAGATCTTGGCGACATCGGCCAGCCGGATCCTCTGTCCGCTGGGGGTGTCAATGGGAAGGTTCTGGATGCTTGTGATGCTGGTGCGGATCTCCGGAGGGCTCCAGACCTGGACGTCGTAGGCCCTGCCGTCCCGGTAGACGTCGCCGACCTCCTCACCGGAAACCAAGGTGGCTGCCGCACGGCGTACGTCACCGGGCTTCAGTCCAAAGCGGTTGGCGGCGTCCAGATCCACTTCGACGTCGACCTGCGGGACGTTGACCTGCAGGGCGGCCTTGGCGCCGATGGCCCCTTCGATGCCGGCGAGGACCGTCTTGACCTTGTCCGCCTGCTTCTTCAGCGTGTCCAGGTCATCGCCGTACACGCGGACAACGATCGAGTAGCCGGTGCCGGTCAGCACCTCGCGGACACGTTCCTTCAGGTAGGTCTGGACGTCGCGGTGGATGCCGGGATACCCATCGACGATCTGCTGGATGGAGGCCAGGGTCTTGTCATAGTCGACCGAGGGGTCGACGCTGATCCAGTTCTCGCCGAAGTTGACGCCCACGACCTCATCGGCCGCAAACGCCTGACCGATATGGGATCCGCAGTTGTTGACGCCCGGAACGGTCATCAGCTCCCGGCATGCCAGTTGGCTGACGCGCACCTCCTCGGCATTGGAAGTACCGGGCTGCGTGACCCAGTGCATCAGGAAGTCGCGCTCCTTGAACGAGGGCAGCAGCGACTGGCCCAGGAGCGGTGCCGCCACGATACCCACGACGCCGAACGCCGCCACCGTGAGGTAGGCCGGAAGCGGCCGCTTTACGATGGGCCGCAGGGCGGCGCCGTACCAGCGCTTGAGAACCCGGACCACCGGCGGATCCCGGTCTTCGAGCTTCGCGTTGCGCAGGAACATGTACGCCATGGCAGGGGTGACCGTCAGGGCCACCAGCATCGACGCCATCACGGCGAGGGTGTAGGAGGTGGCGAGGGGGCGGAAGAAGGCGCCCGTCAGTCCGTCCAGGAAGAAGATCGGCACAGTGGCTGCGACGATGATCAACGTGGCGTAGACGATCGGACCCCGGACCTCCAAGGAGGCATTGACGACCACCCTCGCGGTGCTCTCGGTTCCGCCGGTGGCCCGGTGGTGCCGCAACCGCCGGACGATGTTCTCGACGTCGATGATGGCGTCATCGACCACCACCCCGACGGCGATCACCAGCCCGGCCAGGACCATGGTGTTGATCGTCCCCCCGGTCCAGTACAGCACCAACGCTGCGGCAGTCAGGGACAGCGGGATGGCCACGACGCTGACCAGCGCAGTCCGCCATTGGAACAGGAACACGCTGAGCACCAGGACCACCAGGAAGCAGCCGAGCAAAAGCGCCAGGCTCAGGTTGCCGAGGGACTCCTCGATGAAGGAGGCGGGCCTGAACAAGGTGGTGTCGACCTCGATCCCGGTCAGGCCGGGCTGCAGTTCCTTGAGCGCCTCTTCAACGCCGCGCGTGACTTCGAGCGTGTTGCCCCACGGCAGCTTTTCAACAATGAGCATGAGCCCCGGGCCGCCGTTGATGACCGCGTCACCGATCAGTTGCTGATGGTCCTCCACGACGGTTGCCACGTCAGCGAGCCGCAGGGGAGGCAGCCCCTGACGCTCTTCCAGTGCCACCTGGGCGAGGTCCTCCGGAGTGGCGATAGGTTGTACATGCCTGATGCTCAGGCTCTGGCTGGGCGTTTCGAGCGCCCCGCCGGTGCCGACCAGGAACCCGGGGGCGTACTTGAGCAGGCCGGCGTCCAACGCGTCGGACGTGGAGTTCATGACGTTATCCAGCGTCACGTTGTTGGCCGCCAGCTTGGCCGGATCAACCTGGACCTGGAGCATCTGAAGGCGCTCGCCCCAGATGGCCACGTTTGCCACGCCCGGCACGCGCAGGAGGTGCGCCCTGATATTCCAGTAGGAAATCATGGACATCTCGATGAGGGAGCGTGTCTCGGAGGACAGCCCGATCTTCATCACGCGGCTCGTGGACGACAGCGGCTGGAGCATAATCGGCGGCGCCGCCCAGGTAGGCAGGGTCGGAATGACCGTTGCCATCCGCTCTGACACCAGTTGCCTGGCGGTGAGCAGATCAGTTCCGGGCTTGAACTCCATCACAATGGCGGACAGCTGCGACACGGACTTCGACCGCATCTGGTCCAGGCCGTCTATGCCATTGAAGGCTTCCTCCATCGGAACACTGACCAATTGCTCGACTTCGGAGGCGGTGAGTCCCAGACACGCAGTCTGGACCTCGACGCGGGGCGGTGCAAACTCCGGGAAAACATCCACCGAAGCCCTGCTAAGTTGCGCGCCGCCCACGATCATGAGGGCGGCCGCCATCGCGATGACGATCGACCGGAACCTCAGGCTTGCAGCGACAATCCGGCGCATGTCAATGTGCCGTATCGAATTCGGCGCCGAAGAGTTCCGCGGCACCGACGGTCACGACTGCGGTGCCGACCGCGGGACCGGCCGTGGCCGTGACCATGCCGCCCTCCACTTTGGCTACGGTGACCGCCTGCCGCTGGTAGACGCGCGGGGCCGGGTTGGTGTACACCCAGGTCTTTCCGCTGGCGTCATAAAGCAGCGCGGCATAGGGCACCA
>JBKPJW010000261.1:0-1310 GCA_046730875.1 Actinomycetota bacterium
GTCATGAGCACTGATACTTCTCCGGTTTCACGGCGCGCCACCACCCTCGCGTCCGTCCCGTCGCAGCTGCGGATCAACACCTTCCTCCGGGACTCCGTCTTTGCCCGGCGCCAGCACGAGCCGGGGATCTGCGACCTCGCCCTGGGCAACCCCCACCAGATGCCGCCGTCCGCGTACGTCGAAGCCCTCGCGGACGCGCTGACGCCCCGGAACGAGCTGTGGTTTGCCTACAAGACCAACGAGCCGGAGGCGCAGGCCGCGGCGGCGGCGTCCCTGCAGCGCCTGCTGGGCCTGCCCTTCGAGCCGGCCGATATCCATCTCACCACGGGAGGCTTCACCGCGATCCCGCTGGCACTGAAGGCGGTGGCCGACCCCGGCGACGAGGTCATCTTCACCCTGCCGCCCTGGTTCTTCTATGAGCCGCTCTCGATCGAGGCCGGGCTGGTGCCGGTCAAGATCCGCTGCGACGCCGAGACGTTCGACGTCGACCTGGCGGCGCTGGGGGCGGCCATCACGCCGCGCACCCGGGTGGTGATCGTCAACACGCCCAACAACCCGACCGGCCGGATTTATCCGCCCGCGCTCCTGAAGGACCTGGCCGACATGCTGGAAGGGGCCTCGCGCAGCAACGGCCGGCGCGTCTACCTGCTCTCCGACGAGGCCTACAACCGGATTGTCTACGACGGCGCCAGGTTCCACAGCCCCGCCGAATACTATCCGTACACGCTCCTGGCCTACTCGTACGGCAAAACCCATCTGGCGCCCGGGCAGCGCATCGGCTACCTCGCCCTGCCGCCCACCATGCCGGACCGGGGCCCGCTGCGCGCGGCTATCACCGCGCTGCAGATGGCGATGGGCTGGATCTACCCCAACGCCCTGCTGCAGCATGCGCTGCCGCGGCTGGAAGAGTTCACGATCGACGTCGGGGAGCTGCAGCGCAAACGCGACCTGATGGTGGAGGCGCTGAGCGGTATGGGGTACCAGTTGCCGCGGCCGGAGGGGTCGTTCTATCTGTTCGTCCGTGCCCCCGGCGACGACGACGAACAGTTCACCGCCTCCCTCGCGGACCAGGACGTGTTCGTGCTGCCGGGCACCCTGTTCGAGACGCCGGGCTATTTCCGGATCTCGCTCACCGCCTCGGAGGACATGCTCCGGCGCGCCCTGCCGGTCTTCGCCGCGGCGATCCAGCACGCGGGCGGTGCCCTGCCGCAGCGCTGACAACCCGCCGGCGCATACACCGCTTCGCCGGATCCGTTGCCCCCTTGCCGCATCGCTATTCAGTGTTACTATCTAGTGGTAGTCAGCAACAC
>JBKPJW010000262.1:0-6180 GCA_046730875.1 Actinomycetota bacterium
CAATCAACCAATTCAATACAAAAAATTGGTATCAACAAACTTGGCACACTATTGAGTTCTCAAACAACAGACACACCCGGCACCACCACAACCAACCAATCGGTCGCGGATCGCTCCGGAGCAACTTTTCAAACTTACCGGGCCGCTTCACCCTTGTCAAATCGGCGTTCCAGACTCAATGTTGCCAGAGGCTTGTTGGTCTTGGTGGCCGTTCAACTCCGGGGAGCAGCGCGGAAATAAACTCTACCACCACTTGGCCCAGCTGACAAAGCCGCACCGAGAGGGATGCAGAAAAGCCCGGAATCACGGGGATTCCGGGCCTTTCAGGACCACCGCATCGGGGCCTCGATGCGGTGTCCTGACGCTGCGCTTAGCCCAGCGGCTTGAAGTACGCCATCCCGAGCGGAGGGAGCGTGACGGTAAGCGTTGCCGGCTGCCCGTCAAGTCCGCCCTTCACCGCTTTCAGCTTGCCAGTGTTCTCCACGCCGGAACCGCCGTAGATGGCGGCGTCGGTGTTAAGCACTTCCTGCCATTCCCCTGCCGTCGGCACTCCGAGGAGATAGCCCGTGTGGGGGCCGCCGGAAAAGTTCACGGCGCAAACCAGCGGGTTGCCGTCCGCATCGCGTCGGATGAACGTCAGCACGTTCCGGTCCGAGTCTCCCCCGTTGATCCACTGGAAACCCTCGGCCTGGTTGTCCTGCTCGTACAGGGCCGGGGTGGAACGGTACAGCTCGTTGAGGTCCTTGGTCAGGAGCTGCACACCCTTGTGTGCCGGGATGTCGGCGAGCCACCAGTCCAGGCCGTACTGTTCTGACCACTCGGCTTCCTGCCCGAATTCGGTGCCCATGAAGATCAGCTGCTTGCCCGGGTGGGCCCACTGGTATCCCAGGAA
Source organism: Actinomycetota bacterium (assembly GCA_046730875.1). Taxonomy (GTDB): domain Bacteria; phylum Actinomycetota; class Actinomycetes; order Actinomycetales; family Micrococcaceae; genus Arthrobacter. The sequence goes on from JBKPJW010000262.1 coordinate 893, forward strand.
CGCCCGGAGGTTGGCCAGCTGCTGCCACCGGTCGCCGGGCATCTTGCGCAACATGGAGCCCTTGCCGTGCACAACTTCGTCGTGGCTGATGGGCAACAGGAAGTTCTCCGTGAAGGCGTACACCATCGAGAACGTGATGGTGCCGTGGTGCCACCTGCGGTTGTACGGGTCCTCGGACATGTACTTGAGCGAGTCATGCATCCAGCCCATGTTCCATTTGAGGCCGAAGCCCAGGCCGCCGACGCTCGTGGGTGCCGTGACGCCCGGGAACGCGGTGGACTCCTCGGCTATCATGACGGCGCCAGGGTGGGTCTTGTAGACCGTGGCGTTGACTTCCTGGAGGAAGGAGATTGCTTCGAGGTTTTCGCGGCCGCCATAGCGGTTCGGCTGCCACTGCCCCTCCTCGCGCGAGTAGTCCAGGTACAGCATGGAGGCGACGGCGTCCACGCGCAGCCCGTCGATGTGGAACTCCTCGAGCCAGTAAAGCGCATTGGCCACCAGGAAGTTGCGCACCTCCGTGCGGCCGAAGTCGAAGATCAGCGTTCCCCAGTCCGGGTGCTCGCCCAGGTTCGGATCGGCGTGCTCGTAGAGGGCCTCTCCGTCGAACCGGGCCAGGGCCCATTCGTCCTTGGGGAAGTGTGCGGGGACCCAGTCCAGGAGGACGCCGATCCCGGCCTGATGGAGTTCATCGACAAGGTGCCGGAATTCGTCCGGGTGCCCGAAGCGCGAAGTCGGCGCGAAGTAGGAGGTGACCTGGTAGCCCCAAGAGCCGCCGAAGGGGTGCTCGGCCACGGGCATGAACTCGACATGGGTGAAGCCGAGCCACTTGACGTATGCCACGAGCTCCTTGGCCAGTTCGCGGTACCCGAGTCCCACCCGCCACGAGCCGAGGTGGACCTCATAGACGCTCATGGGCGCGTTATGCGGATCGCGGGCCTCGCGGGCCTGCATCCACTCGGCGTCCTTGAAGACGTAGGAGGGCTCCACCACCCGGGAGGCCGTCAGCGGAGGGACCTCGGTCCCGAAGGCCAGCGGGTCCGCCTTCTCCACCCAGTATCCGTGCCGGGTCCTGAGTTCGAACTTGTAGCACGCCCCTGCCACAACCCCCGGGATGAAGAGTTCCCACACACCGGTGGACCCGAGGGAGCGCATGGAGTGTTCGCGGCCGTCCCAGCCGTTGAAGTCGCCCTTGACCCGAACGGCCTGAGCATTCGGTGCCCAGACTGCGAACGAGACGCCGTCGATGTCGCCCATCGAGGACTTGTAGTGCTGCACATGTGCGCCCAGGACGTCCCACAGGCGCTCGTGACGGCCCTCACCGATCAGGTGCAGGTCCACTTCGCCGATGGTCGGCAGGTAGCGGTAGGGCTCGTCCATGATCTGCGGCTCGTGGCCCTCATAGGTCACTTCCAGGCGGTAATCGGGTACATGGCCGCGCTCGAGCGGCTCCAATACAGCGACCCATACGCCGTCCGATTCGTGCGCCATGGGCACCGAGCCCTCAGACGTCACCACAGAAACGGCTTCCGCCAAGTGCTTCACCGTTCGGACGGTGACGTGGCCGTGGTCATCAAGGTGGGCACCCAGGACCGAGTGGGGCGCGTGGTGCTCGCCGGTCCCCACCCTCGCAAGGGTTTCACCGTCCACGGGCAGGGGTGCTCCGGGCCGATCGATACGTGCTGATCCTGTCATTTTTATACCTTCCGCTGCGGCTTCGGCGGCGACGCCGGAACCTGTACTGCCGAGGAGACGACGCGATGCATTCACCGGAATGGAGACCCAGTCCGGCCTGTTCCTTAGTTCGTAGATGACTTCGTAGAGGGCCTTATCGAGCCACAGCGCCACGAAGAGCGGCGAGTCGCGGTCGATGCTGCCGGGGATTACTTCGGCGTAGCCGGCCAGGAAGGCCTCGGCGCAGTCGTCCACCCACGTCCCCGGCACCACGGTACCGGGATTTTCGCGGACGGCCGCCCCGGCGGCGTAGTCGAAGGACCGCAGCATGCCCACGACGTCGCGAAGCGGAACGTCGGGGAAGTTGCGTTCGGAGATGGGGCGCAGCGGCTCGCCCTCGAAATCGAGGATGGCCCAGCGCGGTGCCGTAGCCGCATCGCCGGGAACCTGCAGGATCTGCCCGAGATGAAGATCGCCGTGGATCCGCTGGAGCCTTCCGGCGCTGGCGCCTTCGAGCCGGCCAAGGAGACGTTCGAGCGACTCTTCGTATGGCCCGACGGCGTTTCCGGCCTGGGCCCAGGACTGACGGACGCGATGGGCTACTCCGGGTGCAATGTCCCGGCCCGGAGCGGATTCGGCGGCTGTGCCCAGTGCTTCGGCGAGCCTGCGGTGCACGGTGGCCGTCGCCGCGCCCAGCGCGTGCGCTTCGGTAGTGAACCCGGCCCCCCGGCTGGCCGCGTCCACGGCGAGCCGCCAGGCATCAAGGCCGCCGGCGAGGAATTCGTGCGCAACGGCGAGCTCGCCCCGCGCGGGACGGGCGGCCGGTGACGGCTCCGCCCCGGGCGCGGCTGCCGGCGTCTCCCACTCGCCGGTCACCCAGCCAAGGGTGGCCGGGACTTCCTCCGTGCGCCCTGCCGTCAGAGCCGCACCGATTTCAACCTCGGGGTTCTGCCCTTCCGACAGCACGCGGAAGAACTTCACGATGGCCGCCGAAGCGCCGTCGTCGACGATCACCGAACTGTTCGATTGCTCCCCGGCGAGCACCTTGACCTTGCCCGTCGCGAAGGGCAGGCGATAGCCGGAGTCCACCAGGTGGCCGGTGGCGCTCCCCGGGGACGTACCCCCTCCGTGGCGCATGAGCTCCAGCCAGGCGGCCACGAAGGAGGCGTCATGGACGCCGTCGTAGACCCACTGGTGGGCAGCATCGGTGCGCGTGCCTGGAAGCTCGCCGATCAGGGATCGCTCCGCCCCTGGCAGGGGTTCCGGCCGGAAACTGAGCGGAACCTGGACGACGTCGGTCCGGTTTCCGCCCGGCGTCGGGTAGGAAACTGCAAGCAGCAACACCTCGAAGGCCGCAGCGCCGGGGATGCCGGCGCCGGGAACACCCTCGCCAGTGCCGGTCTCGAGGCGCAGGGCGCCCGCCGGCTGGAACGTGAACTCCGCGGTCTTGACAGGGAACCAACGCTGCATTGGAAGCCACGCGCCAAGCAGCCCGCTCAGGGCCGGTGTAAGAGTCGGTCGATTCATGTCACCCCTCGATGGACAGGATAGGCATCGCCTGTGTGAACGGGGATGTCGGGTTGGAGGCCGCGGAACGGATCCGCAACCAGAAGAAGTCGTGGCTACCCAGCGTCAGCGTCAGCGCGCCGTCCTCACCGATGGCCGGGAACGCCTGGCCGCCGAAGACATCCCGGAGGCCCCGGCCGGCAAAGCTGGGCACCCGCAGGGTGGTCGCAACGGGGTGCTGGGAGAGGTTGAAGGCGCACAGGATGGTCTCCGCGTCCGCGCCGGCAGCGTTGCCTTCCGGGAGTTCACGCAGGTAGGCGAGGACGACGTCGTGGTCAGCTTCCACGTGCTTGAATCCGCCGAGTCCGAAGGCGGGGTGGTTTTTGCGGACGCTCAGGATTTGGCGGGTCCAGCGCAAGAGTGATCCGGAATGTGCGGCCTCGGCCTCCACGTTCGCCATGCTGTAGTTGTAGACCAGGGACTGGATCACCGGCAGGTACAGCTTGCCGGGGTCGGCATGGGAGAACCCGGCGTTGCGGTCCGGGTTCCATTGCATCGGGGTGCGGACGGCGTCTCTGTCCTCGAGCCAGATGTTGTCCCCCATGCCGATCTCGTCGCCGTAATAGAGGAACGGGCTGCCAGGCAGGGACAGCAGCAGGGCGTTGATGAGCTCGATTTCGGAGCGGGAGTTATCCAGCAGCGGGGCCAGCCGGCGTCGGATGCCGATGTTGGCGCGCATGCGCGGATCCGGCGCGTACCAGCCGAGCATGGCGGCGCGTTCGTCGGAGGTGACCATTTCCAGCGTCAGTTCGTCGTGGTTGCGCAGGAACGTGCCCCACTGGGCGCCCTCGGGAATGTCCGGCGTGTCCTTCATCGTCTCGATGATGGGGGCCGCTTTCTGGTCCCGCAGGGCGTAGTAGAGCCGCGGCATGATCGGGAAGTGGAACGCCATGTGGCACTCCGGTTCCTCTTCGGTGCCGAAGTACTCCACCACCTCGGCGGGCGGCTGGTTGGCCTCGGCAATGATCACACGGCCCGGGTAGCTTTCATCGACCATTCGGCGCAACTGGCGCAGGAACTCGTGCGTGGCCGGTAGGTTCTCGCAGTTGGTGCCCTCCTCCTCGAAGAGGTACGGAATGGCGTCGGCGCGGAAGCCGTCGATGCCCTGGTCCAGCCAGAACCGTACGACGTCGAAGAGCGCGTCAATGACCTTGGGGTTCTCGAAGTTGAGGTCGGGCTGGTGGCTGAAGAACCGGTGCCAGAAGAACTGCCGGCGGATGGGGTCGAAGGTCCAGTTGGATTCTTCCGTGTCCACGAAGATGATGCGGGCGTCCTGATACTTCTCGTCCGTGTCGCTCCAGACGTAGAAGTCGCCGAAGGGCCCGTCCGGATCCTTCCGCGACTCCTGGAACCATGGATGCTGATCGGAGGTGTGGTTCAGCGGGAGGTCGATGATCACCCGGACGCCGCGGGCATGCGCCTCGGCCACGAGCCGCTTGAAGTCACTGATGGTGCCGAACTCGTCCAGTACGGAGTTGTAATCGGAGATGTCGTAACCGCCGTCGCGCAGCGGTGACTGGAAGAAGGGCGGGAGCCAAAGGCAGTCCACCCCGAGCCACTGCAGGTAGTCCAGCTTCTCGATCAGCCCGTGGAAATCGCCCGAGCCGTCCCCGTTGCCGTCGGCGAAGCCCCGGACCAGCACCTCGTAGAACACCGCCTTGCGGTACCAGAGGGGATCGTGGTGGAGGCCCGGCGCGTTCAGTTCAAAGCTCCCCCTCTGGCTGAACTGCGTGCTGGGGTTCTGCGGGCTGAAACTCACTGGCACTACCTCCGGATGCTAAGAATGTGTGCGGGCTCGACGTGCGGGTCCAGGCGGACGTAGTTGTACTCCCCCCATTCCCAACTCTCGCCGGTCAGCAAGTCATCAACCATGAAGCGGCCGTTGTGCGTGAAGTTCTCCGGATCCAGCTCCAGCGCGGGCAAGTCAAGGGACACGGTGCTCTCCCGGGTGCCGTGCGGGTCCACGTTGACCACGATGATCAACGTGTCCTTGGTCCCGTCGGGCAGGGTCTTGTGCTTGGAATACACCACGGTGGAGCTGTCCGAACTCT
>JBKPJW010000263.1:0-6515 GCA_046730875.1 Actinomycetota bacterium
GAACAGCGTCATGGACGAGTGCAGCTTCCGCGCGTCGGTGCTGCCAAAAATCTGCACGGCTGAGCGCCCCTCCAAGGAAGCGACGGCGGCGGCAACTTCGCGCAGGCGGGGGCCCAGCACGGCGTGCCCGTGGTACGCCCGGGCCTCCTCCAGGGAGGAGATCGCATACTTGCGGGCGGTCTCGCTGCGGCCCAGGCCTGCGAGCTGGGGGAAGATGAACCACATCCAGTGACTCCGCTTCATGCCCGACCTCACCTCCGCCAGGGCGTGCCCGTAGGTTCCGCCGGAGTCTTGTGCGATCACAAACCGTTCAAGATCGTAAGGGTCTTCCATGCTCGCTAGGCTACGTCGCCGGGGCGCGCCGTGACAGAGCCGCGAGGGCCGCCAGAGCCCGGAGAGCCGCCGCTGCCGCGCGGGCCGCCGCTTGCAACAGGGCACCGCCGGGACCGGCCACTGAACGGAACGGACTGGCCACTACTCCCCGTCAAAGGGCGGCGGTAGTATCAACCTCGAGAGTCGTTGGCGCACCTGCTGAGTCTGACCGGTGCCGCCGGCGCTTGGAAGGAGACCAATAATCAGTCCTTCCGATCGCCGACGTCAGGGTTGCGGACGCTGGTGTCAAAATAGTTGACCGGGCGCCACTCGGGCTGAGTCGGAGGGCGGGATGGGCGACGCGTTTGGGCTATTCACCGGGACCACGCTGGTGGAAGTCGGGCTTTTGCTGGCGACCTTCGTCCTGTGCTCCCTGATCGGCGTCGAGCGGCAGGTCCGGCAGAAAAGCGCGGGCTACCGCACCCACGTTTTGGTCGGCCTGGGATCGTGCACCTTTACCCTTATCTCCGCATACGGCTTCGCCTTCGCGGAGGAGCCCGGCAGCATGGTGGACCCGACCCGGATCGCAGCCCAGATTGTCAGCGGCATCGGCTTCCTCGGCGCCGGGGTGATTTTCAAGGGGCGGAACGTTGTCCGGGGGCTCACAACGGCTGCCAGCATCTGGGTGTCGGCCGCCGTCGGCATGGCGTGCGGGGCAGGGATGCTTTCGCTGGCGATTTCGCTGACCGCCTTCCACCTGATCACCCTGTATGTAGTGTCTCCTGCGGTGCGGAAGATACCGACGCCGGACACCAACCGGGTCCTGCATCTGGGCTACGCCGACAATCAAGGCGTGCTGAGGCAGGTGCTGGAGCTTGCTACCAGAATGGGCTTCAGCTCCTCAATCCTGAGCACGAAGAAAGCCGGCGATGAGCAGAAGCCGATCGTCCTCATGAACATCCGCTTCCACGGCCATCTCCCGCTGCGGGAGCTCGTCCCGTCCCTCCTGGAAGTGCCCGGGGTGAAGAGTGTCACCCTCCTCGGCTCGGACCCGAATGAGGACGACGATGACACCAGCTGAAAACCTGCCGCGACGAGACCCCCGGGTTGACGCGTTCACCGCCGCACTGCCGGACTGGCAGCAGGACAACAACCGGGCCGGCGGCTGGCGGAAACTGAAGCTGGGTTAGAGTTTTCCGGATGACCGAGAACGGCATCGCTTTGACGGACACTGTGCGCGTGCGCGTGCTGCACAGGTCCGACGCCGGACGACTGGCCGATGCCTATCTGCGGAACCGGCAGCACCTGGCGCCCTGGGAGCCGCTGCGGGAGGAGGAATTCTTCACCGTCGACGGACAGGCCGCCAGCATTGAATCCAAGCTGGGGTTGTTCATTGCGGGTTCGGACGTGCCATGGGTCCTGGTGGACGGCGCCCGCATCGTCGGAGTGATGAATCTCAGCGGGATCGTCCGCGGGCCATTCCTCAGCGCCCACCTGGGCTACTGGGTGGACAAGGACATGACCGGGCGGGGGATTGGCTCGGCCGCGCTGGAGTTCGCCGTCCAGGCAGCCCGGAACGAGCTGGGGCTTCACCGGCTGCAGGCCGCCACCCTCCCGCACAACGCCCCCTCGCAGCGGATTCTTCAGCGGACCGGCTTCGAGGAGATCGGTCTTGCGCCCCGGTACCTTCGGATTGCCGGGTCATGGCAGGACCACCTCCTGTTCCAGCGGATCCTGTTCTGACACAAGATCCTCCTGGGGCGCGGACCCTGCGCTGGCGGGGACCCCATACCGGCCCGAGCACCCGCGGTGCCCTACAGGTTGTGCCCTACGGGTTGGTTGCCGGAGGCGCCTGTTCAGCCTTAAGTTCCTCGCCGTGGGCGATGATCGCGTAGATGATCAGCACGTCGATGGCGATGACGATGAAGGACCACCACGGCTGCACCGGAATGAGCATCAGCTGAACGACCGCGCTGACGCCCGCAACGACGACAGCAACGACTCGAGCCCACGTTGCACCGGAGAAGAGCGCGATGGCGGTGAGGATCAGGAGCGCCCCGAGAACCATATTCCACCAGCCCCACCCCTTCGCATCGAAGAGGAACAGTGCGCCCGGGGTCGACAAATAGTAGGTGTCAGGCCCGGTGAGCGCCACGAGACCTTGAAGGCCGCTGAAAACGCCGTTAATGATCAGAATTACTCCGGCGAAACGGACCCAACCGGTCCAGCCAGACGTAGCGACAGGATGATGGGCAGTACTCATGGTGCCGACCGCTTTCCGTTGAATGCTCTGCCGTCGGCCTCATGGTCGGCGCAGTCGTGGGGTGAAGCTAGTACCGATTCCGATTATGTTCCTCGCAGTTCGGACCGGTCAATCGCTAGAAACTTTGGAGGAGCACCAAGGCTTGGCACCAGTGTTACCCGCGGGTAACATCGACGGCATGCACCTCCTGCTTCGGACCCTCCTGCTGCTGTTCACGTCTTCGCGCCGCTCGCCCCTGAGCATCTGGGACAACGCATCGCTGCCGCTCCGGGTCCTGCCCACGGATATCGACATCGCCCTGCACGTCAACAACGGCATGTACTTCTCGCTCATGGACCTCGGACGCTTCGACCTGATGGCCCGCAGCGGAGTCTGGAAAAAGATGCGGCGCCGGGGCTGGAGCCCTGTGGCGGCGGGGGAGACCATCGCGTTCCGCCGTTCGCTGCAGCTCTGGCAGCAGTACACCATCGAAACGAGGATCATCGGACTGGATTCGAAGGCCATCTACTTCGAGCAGCGGATGGTGGTGGACGGCGAGGTCTATGCCCGCGCCTACATCGCCACCCGGCTTCTCAGCAAGGGCCGACCGGTCAGCCAGGAGGAAATCATCGGCGAATTCGGCGCCCCGCCGGCGGATCTGGAACTGCCGGCATGGATCCACGAATGGCGCGAAACCAACGCGCTGCCCGGCGCCAGGCGTCCGGCGCCGCACGCCTGGAGCTGAGGATGGAACCCGGCTGCCCGGATGTGCCAACAGCGAAATGCCGGGGACAATCCAGGCCTGCTCCCGTACCGTTGAGTCATGGCTACCGTAGACATCACAGGTGAACAGTTCGCATCGACCGTCGAGGACAACGACATCGTCCTTGTCGATTTCTGGGCCGAATGGTGCGGCCCGTGCAAGCAGTTTGGCCCCACGTACTCAGCGATCTCCGAGAAGCACCCGGACGTCGTCTTCTCCAAGGTGGACACCGAGGCCGAGCAGCAGCTCGCTGCGGAAGCCGGCATCACGTCCATCCCCACGCTGATGGCCTTCCGCGAAAAGGTCCTGGTGTTCTCCCAGCCCGGCGCCCTGAACGCCCAGCAGCTGGAGCAGGTAGTCGACGCCGTCAAGGCCCTGGACATGGAAGAAGTCCACGCCCACGTGGCCCGCTCCCAGGCCGAGGCCGCCGCGGCGGCCGGCAAGCAGGACGGGACCCAGATCCCGGACGCCTGACCACCATGGCTCAAGCAACGGCTTAAGCAAACGCGGGGTCACTCCTGCCCATTAATCCCTGAGGATGGGCAAGGAGTGACCCCGCGTTTTGTTGTGGCACGCGTCGTCGTCCGCGCCTATTTCCAGCCGGGTGCTTAGAGCTTTTCGATTTTGACCGGCTCGGCCAGCAGCGCGCTCAGGGATTCGTTCAGGTCCTGGACGGCCGTGCCCTTGGAATGCTTGTCCAGATCCTCCTGGCTTGCCCACCGCTCGGTCAGCACCAGCTTGTCCTCGCTCGCCTCGGTGAGTTCGTAGCGGATGCAACCGGGCTCGTTGACTACCTCGTCAATCGCAATCTCCAGGGCGAGCTTCACGCGGAAGAATTCGCCGTCATTCGGGATGAAGGTGGCCAGCAGGTCAATGGGTTCGCTCATGCCAATTACCCTACCGGGCATCCGCGCCGAGACCGGAAGATGACCCAAAAGTTTCATAGGACCTCCAAGCTTTGCCCTTCTTTTGCCTCCAGTCAGTTGGTAGCGTCACATCATGCTTGCTTACACAGCCGGGGACACTGACGTTCCGCTGCTCGAGGAAACCATCGGCGCGAACTTCGAACGGATCGCGGCGCAGTTCCCGTACCACGATGCCCTGATCGAGGCAGCGGCGGTGCCCGGCGAAGAGGCCAGACGGTGGAGCTACACCAAGTTGAACGACGACGTCGACCGCCTGGCGCGTGCGCTGCTCGCCTTGGGCGTCGCGAAGGGCGAGCGGATCGGCATCTGGAGCCCGAACTGCGCGGAGTGGACCATCCTGCAGTACGCCACCGCGAAGGCCGGGGCGATCCTGGTCAACGTCAACCCCGCCTACCGCAGCCACGAGCTCGAGTTCGTGGTCAAGCAGAACGGCATGCGCATGCTGGTCACCGCGCCCTCGGACCTCAATAGCGACTACACCGGGATGGCGCGGCAGGCGCTGGCGGCATGCCCGGACCTGCGCGAGCTGGTCTTCCTCCCGGACGCCGGCGGTGACGGACTCCTGGCGGGGGAGCCCGAAAGCGAGGCGGAGCGCACGTACGCCGAACTGCTCAAGCGGGCTGACGACGTCGGGCATTCCGTCCTGCAGGCTCGCATGGCGGAACTGGACGCGCACGATCCCATCAACCTGCAGTACACCTCCGGCACCACGGGCTTCCCCAAGGGCGCCACGCTGACGCATCACAACATCCTCAACAACGGCTACTCGATCGGCGAGCTGCTGGGCTACACGGAACACGACCGCGTGGTGATCCCGGTGCCCTTCTATCACTGCTTCGGCATGGTGATCGGGAACCTGGCGGCGCTCAGCCACGGGGCCGCCACCATCATCCCGGGGCGGGCGTTCGCGCCGGCCGCGGCGCTGGAGGCCGTGCAGGATTTCGGCGGAACGTCGCTGTACGGAGTGCCGACCATGTTCATCGCCGAGCTCGCCCTGCCGGACTTTGCCTCCTATGACCTCTCCACCCTGCGCACGGGCGTCATGGCCGGATCGCTGTGTCCGATCGAGGTGATGAACCGGGTCATTTCGGAAATGAACATGGTGGATGTGGCCATCTGTTACGGCATGACGGAGACCTCACCGGTGTCCACGATGACCCGGAGCGTGGACACCATGGCGCAGCGGACCGAGACCGTGGGCCGGACGATGCCGAACCTGGAGAGCCGGATCGTGGACCCGGTCACGGGAGAGGTGCTGGAACGCGGGCGGATCGGCGAACTGTGCACGCGCGGCTACGCCGTGATGCGGGGGTACTGGAACCAGCCGGACAAGACCGCCGAGGCGATCGATGCCGAGGGGTGGATGCATACCGGGGACCTCGCCCGGATGGATGACGCGGGGTATCTGGTGATCGAGGGCCGGATCAAGGACATGGTGATCCGCGGCGGGGAGAATATTTACCCGCGGGAGATCGAGGAATTCCTCTACACCCATCCGGACATCCAGGACGTGCAGGTGATTGGCGTCCCGGATCCCAAGTACGGCGAGGAGCTGATGGCCTGCGTCATCCTCAAACCCGGGGCCGGGCCGCTGGACGCCGCCAGCCTGGCCGAGTTCTGCCGCGGCAAGCTGGCGCACTACAAGATTCCGCGTTACGTGGACGTCCGGGAAAGCTTCCCGATGACCGTCTCCGGCAAGGTCCGCAAGGTGGACATGCGCCAGGAGGCCGCGGCCAAGCTGGGTCTCTAGCCGCACCCCTAGCTGGTGCTCCGGCTGATAGTCCGGATGCCGACAACGAGGCCGATAATCGCGGTCACGACGGCGGCGGCGAGGCCGTACAGCGTGTCCGGGCCGATGGATCCGGCAAACAGCTCGCGTTCCGCGTTCACCAGATAGGTCAGGGGATTGAACAGGCTCGCCGTCTGCATCCAGTCCGGACCGGCTTCGATCGGGAGCATGATGCCGGACAGGATCATGAGCGGAAACAGGAGCGTCTGCTGCACAGCCCAGAAAATCCACTCCTTGCTCTGCGAGACCAGGGCCAGCGAATAGGACAGGGCGCCCAAACCGATGCCGAAGATGCCCAGGATGATGAGGCCGAACACCACGTGCAGAGGATAGAAAACGAAACCGAAGGGCACGCACACCAGGGCGATCAGCAGGCCCTGCACCACCAGCGGCGCCCACTCCTTGAGCGCCCGCCCGATCATCAGCGAGGATCGGGACAGCGGGGTGGCCAGGATCCGCTCGTAGGAACCTGTCATGAGCTCA
>JBKPJW010000264.1:0-2802 GCA_046730875.1 Actinomycetota bacterium
TGGCACCCCGGGGCATCACGGTGAACGTGCTGTCCCCCGGACCCACGGACACGCCGATGCTCGCCGATCCGGGCCGGGCAGCCACGCCGCCGAAGCTGCCCGCCCTGGGCCAACTCGTGGACCCGGAGGACGTGGCGGCACTCGCCGGATTCCTGCTGGGGAGCCACGGGAAGTCCATCACGGGACAGAACTATGTGATCTGCGGCGGCGCGTCCCTGTGAACAGGCGGGGGCCGGGTTTCAATAGCATGGGACCAGCGACCTGCCGCTCGGTACAGCAACGTATGAGCAACCGGTGAAGGAGAGTCAGCAATGACTACCGCCAAAGCAAGACGCGAGGAGATTTACCACCTCGCCGTGACCACGGGCCTGGCATCCGTGGAGGATTTGTCGCGGCATTTTGCCGTGACCGCCTCCACCATCCGGCGGGACCTGGCCCAGTTGAACGAACAGGGAAAACTCGCCCGGACCTATGGGGGCGCCGTGGCCCTCGGCGCACACCCCGAGCCGTCCCTGCGGCAGCGGACCGGTGAGGCATTCGAACAGAAGCAGGCCATCGCGGCCTGGGCAGCCTCCGAAGTGAAGGAGGGCGAAAACATCCTGCTCGACGGCGGCTCCACGGTAGGGGCCTTGGCCCACGCCCTCCGGGACCGGGAGGATCTGTCCGTCACCACTCCGGGCATCAACACGCTCCAGGAACTCGCCGATTCGCCGGGAATCACGGTGGACTGCCTGGGCGGACGCCTCCGCGGACTCAGCCAGACCTTTGTGGGCCCCATCGCCGAGGCCGCCCTGGAGCGGATGAGTTTCGACCGGGTGTTCCTCGGCGCGGACGCCGTCACGGTGGACGCCGGTTTGTGTGAAGCCGACCAGGCGCAGACCCGCCTCAAGGAACTGATGGCGCGTCGCGGCAACCTTGTCTATGTACTCGCGGACTCCACCAAGCTCGGCAACCGCCCCTTCCACGCCTGGGTCCGGCTTCCCGCCCCGTGGATCCTGGTCACCGACAACCGCGCGGATCCGGGGCAGGTTGAGCTCTTCCGGCAGTCCGGCGTGACGGTCCAAGTTGTTGAGGTTTCGCCGGCGCAGGCTGCCTGAGGCAAGGTCACCGGCCGCCTGACCCAACGCCGTCGACGGCGACAGCGAAAAGGCTGTCCGCGCTTCCCGAGGGGAACGTGGACAGCCATTTTTGCTGCGCCGTCATTCAGCCAACGGCCACGGCGCCAATCTGCTTCATGAGGCTCAGGTTGTCCGTGGTGCCCCAGTGTTCGGCCACTTTTCCTTCCTCGACACGGATGATGTCAGTGCAGTCGAATTCGACTCTCTTGCCCGTTGCCGGGATGCCGGCCAGATCCCCACGATGGGTACCCGTGAGAACCACGTGGCACGCCTCCAGGTTTCCGGCGGCCACCCTGGGCTGGATCTCCTTGACCTTGATGTCCGGGAAAGCCGACCGCATCGTGTTCACGAAGTACTTGACGCCGTCCTTGCCGGCCGGTTGCCCGGGGAGGGCCTCTTCGTGGTCGACATAGCTGTCCGCAGCGAGCTCATCAATGAGGTCGAGGTTTCCACTCTCAATGACGTCCTTGTAAAACCGCTCGATCAATCCAACATCTTCAGGCATTTCCGACTCCTTGTTGACGAGACCGAAATTGGATCCCCCCGGCGCAGTACACCGGCCCCACGCGCAGTCCACCCCGAAGGGACTCTCCGTTTTTGGTCCCGCAGGCAGGTTTGGCCCCGCAGGCAGGCATCAGCGGTGCGCGTAGAGTGCCGAGTAATAGTGTGAAAAAACGAGTGAGGAACGGGCCAACGCCTCGTTAAGGCAGAAGATATTCCGGCGTCTCGGGGGTGTCAAGATGCCTCGGCTACCAGTGTTCCCCGCCCGGCAACGACACTGAAAACGCCATGACGGCAGGGGCCCTTCGCCGCGGAAAGGGCCCCTTGCTGCCGCGTACTTGGGTGCTGCTCGTTACTGAGGTACGGCGCCGACCTGCTGCATGAGGGACATGGTGTCCATGGCACCCCAGTACTCGACCACTTTGCCGCCGTCGACGCGAATGATGTCAACGCCACTGAATTCGACAGTGCGACCGGTGGGGGCAACGCCCATCAAATCTCCCTGGTGCGTTCCGGTCAGCACCACATAGTGCGCCTCCAGATTTCCATCTACCAGCGCCGGTTCTTTCGACTTGGCCCTGAGATCGGGGAAAGCCGACCGCATCATGTTGATGAAGTAACGCACCCCGTCCTTGCCCGGCGGTTGTCCGGGCAGGGGATTATGATCGACAAAGTCGTCACTCACTAATTCATCGATGACGGCGAGGTTTCCGCCTTCGACTACCTCTGTGTAAAACCGATTGAACAATTCAGTCCCGACAGCCATTTCCGACTCCTTAAAAGCGCGAGACCGAAGTGGATCCCCCAACGCGTTATTCGGCAGTCCGCACCGCCAGTCATTCCAGGCAGGGCCGCGGAGCGCCGAGAAAGACTGCGAAAATCGGATGGAACGGGCGAACCAGCCCGTTAAAGGCCGAAGGTATGCCGGTGTTTCGGGCCTGTCAAGATCCCCTGCCTATCGCTTCGCAGCCTCCCGCTTTGTCCTCGGGTTCAGCGGTGGCATGTCAATAAGCGCCCCCGGAAAATGTCATACCGGCCCCGTAATCTGCGTTCACGAGCTTGAAACGCCTGACAGGGGATGACATGGCTGACCTGATCCGCGAGGCAATGGGCACGACGCCTTCCTCGCCTGAACCAGCTGCCTCGGTCCCTGAATTATCCGAACGGCACGACCCTAAAGGAC
>JBKPJW010000265.1:0-4041 GCA_046730875.1 Actinomycetota bacterium
CGATTAGCCCGAGGCGGAAGCGCGGGCTCACAGTCCACGCTCCGCAAGGAATGCCCTGTTGGCCTGTTGGTCTGCGGTGGCGCGCTCGAAGCGTTCCGCCGTTTGGGGCAGGATGTCCTGCTCAACAACCAACCAGCCCGAGTATCCGATGTCTTTCAGTGTGGAAATAAATGCGTCACAGTCAAGGTCGCCTTCGCCAAGCACAGGGAATACTTCCCGTTCCCAAATTGCGGTCGTGGGCAGCTTCTCCGCAACGACTTGGTTGAACCGGGCGATACTCGCGCTCTTCAGGTGCACGTGGTTGATCCGCTTCGCCCAGGCGCGAAGGTATGCCACGGGGTCGCCGCCACCGATGAGGAAATGTCCGGAGTCCAGGCACAGTCCGACATCGGAGATTTCCAGAACTTTGGCGATCTCCTCCGGAGACTCAACGTAGGTACCGGTTTCGTGATGGAAAGTCGGCTCGTAGCCGCGCTTGCGGCAATGGTCGACAACCCGGGCAAGCCCGACCGCGAAGGCGTCCCATTCCGCCGGGCTGTATCCGCTAGTGGGGTTGCTTTGGCCGGAGCCCGGGGCGTTCCGGCGATGTTCGGCACCTGCATCGGCGATAGTGGGTTTCGGCGGCAATCCCAGTTGGAATTCGGAAATTGCATCGAAGGTGTCTAGCATGGCATCGAGTTCGGGCATCATCGCGTCTAGCTCGGAGGCGTCTGAGAACGGCAACTCCAGATAGGCGCCGGCCAGACCGAGACCGTGCGCAGCGAGGCCTTTGCCCAGGTCCGCCCCCTCTCCCAGGTAGCCGACAGGGCCGAGATCGATTCCGGAGTACCCTGCGGAACTGACGGCTTCGAGGATGGCAGCCCCGTCGGGGACGTTCGGATCAATCCCGACAGTGAGTTCGAATGCTCCGTAGCTGATGGGGGCGTTGGCCACTACGATGCCGGTGTTGTTGCTTTGCATGATCAGAATCCTTGATTAGTTTACGAACGCGGGTGCGTCGATCGAGCTGGGGAACGCAATGGGCTCTCCCTGCTGGATGGATCGAATGATGGACTGGCACAGAGCCAGGTCGTGCAGTGCGTCCTGGGCGTTCGTGAGCGGTTCAGTGCCCTCAACGACACACTCGTGGAAGGTTTGGAGCTCAAGCTTGAATGAGCTTTCGTA
Organism: Actinomycetota bacterium; assembly: GCA_046730875.1. GTDB lineage: Bacteria > Actinomycetota > Actinomycetes > Actinomycetales > Micrococcaceae > Arthrobacter. Next base: position 1,165 of record JBKPJW010000265.1, read on the forward strand.
CGACACGGTCTCGGTGATGCTTCGGGATTTCGCCGTGCCCGCCTCGCCGTCAATGATCTCGACGGTGGCCGGCGCGCTGCGCAGGAAGGGGGAGGGGAAGTTCAGTGTGGTGCGGGATTCCGGACCGTAGATCGCGAACTCCATCTCGTAGCGGGTGATTCCCGGGAGGTCGAGCCAGTGGATTGCCGCGGTGAGTCCCTCGAATTTGAGCACGACGGTGAGGCTTCCCGCCGTCAGGTCGACATATTCCAGACTCGTGGGTTCGCCGAATACACCGCGAATGGTGTTCAGTTCATGCACCAGGGTGTCCAGGAGGACTGCGTGGTAGCTCTCGCGCAGGAACGGATCGGCATCCCCGATGGCCCGGGTGATGCTCTCCTGGGTCTGGGTCTTCCAGAGGGCAATCGCCTCGGCCGGGATGGGGGACACCGGTGCCAGGGAGTAGTGCTGGACGTAGGGCAGGAAGGGGGACTCGAAGGTTGTTACCCGGAGAAGGCGGGGATCCACCGTGTCGATGGCCAGGTTCCGGAACCGTTCGTACGCCGGGTCGTACCGTTTGGGGTAGGCGACCATGAGCACGGTGCCGGCTTCTTGGGCGGCCGCCTGCATTTCCAGGCCTTCTTCGACGGAGAAGCACATGGGCTTCTCCACCAGGACGTGCTTGCCAGCTTTAGCCGCGGCGATGGCGATGGGGGCGTGGCTTCCCGAGGTCAGGATGAGGACCGCGTCAATCGGTTCCTGGAGCATTTCCCGCCAGTCGGAAAAGGTTTTTGGAATGTTGTACCTGTCGGCATTGTTCCTGGCATTTTCCGCCGAGATGTCGCACAAGGCGGCAATTTCGTACCGGTCAGAGAGCTCTCGGAGGTAGTTGAGGTGCATCACCTGGGCGATGAGTCCGGCACCGACAACACCAACTTTGAGTCGACGAGTCATGACGTGGTTCTCCTTGAAATGAAGTAGTTAGGGGGTGAGGTTTGCAAATTGGGGGGACGCGTTTGGCCAGGTGGCACTGAGGGCACGGTGTATGAGCGTTGCGGCTTCGTGGACGCCTGCCTTGGCGTCCACGAAGGGGTCCTCATGTTCGATGGAAATGCTTCTGACGGGAGAGTCAGCGAACTGGGCGATGAGCGCGTGCCACCAGGCTTCGTCGTGGCCGCGGCCAGGTACAGAAAAGTTCCATGGCATCTCTGCCGGGCTGGCCGGCCACCGGTGGTCCAGCAGGCCGTTGAGGGCAAGCGCCTCCTCGTTGAATGAAGTGTCCTTGGCATGGACGTGGCCGATCCTGGGCAGGATCCTCTCGGCAACCTTGTTCGCGTCCATGCCCATCCAGAAGAAGTGACTTGGGTCCAGGTTCGCGTAGAGGTTCGGTCCGAGTGCCGTGAACTTTTCGAAGGTTTCGACGTTGTAGACCGTCGTTCCAGGGTGCAGTTCGATGCAGAGGTTGAGGGCGGGGTTCTCCGTCTTGGCGAACTCGGCGATTTCGGACCAGTAGGGCGCAACCTGGTCCTCCCACTGCCGGTCGTGCACTCCCTCCAGATACGGGAGCCAGCCGCCGGCCCCAAACGAAGCAGACACATCCGCTGCAGTGGCGGCCGGACATCCGGACATTGCCACGATCGTGTTCGTACCCAGGGGCCCGGCAAGCCTGATGGCCCGTCGAAGTGCCCGGTCATGGGCCCGGGAGATTTCGGGGTCAGGGTGCAGGGGGTTGCCCCACACATTGAGCGCATCCAGGCTGATGCCGTGCCGTGCCAGCGTCGAGAGCCACTGCGTTCGGCTCGACTCGCTGGCCTGAAGCTCATCCGGATCACAGTGCGGATGAGGAGCGTACCCGCCAGCCCCGACCTCGACAGCGGTTACTTCGGGAACTTCCTGGCTCAGCCAGGAAAGCACCTCCTCGAGTGGGGTGTCCGTGAACGCTTCCAGAACGACTGAAATTTCACACGACTTTTTCATGCAGGAACTCCTGTTGTTTCTTCTTGGCTGCTCTTTGCGGTCAACATTTTGATGAGACGCAGACCCAGCGCTGTGACAACGACCAAAGTGATCGTTCCCAGGAGCATGAGCGAGGCCAAAGCGTTGACTTCCGGGGTAATCCCGAATTTGAGCTGACTGTAGATATAGATCGGAAGCGTCTGATCGCTACCGACGATGAAATTGGTGACAACGAACTCGTCCAGCGACAGCGTGAAGGCCATGAGGGCCGCGGCCACGATCCCCGGGTAAACCAGGGGCAGGACCACAAAGCTGAACCGTTGCACCGGTCCCGCGCCCAGGTCAGCCGCCGCCCGCTCGAAGTTGCGATCCAGGCTCTCCAGTCTTGAGGACACCACGAGGATGACAAACGGTGTCGCCAGGACTGTTTGACCGATGACGGCGATTGGCAACGACGGCTGCAAGTGCAGGATATTCGTCGAAAGCACGAGGATCGCGACGCCGATGAGGAGCCCGGGAATCATGATGGGCAAGGTGATGAAGACCCGGACCGCGCTGCGGTACCTGAGCTGGGCACGCACCAGCGGGAACGCCGCAGCGGTGCCGATGACCGTGGCGAGAACGGTGACCGAGACTCCAACGGCCAGGGATTTCCCGAGTGCGTCCTGGATGATCATGTTTTGTGTGAGCGATGAATACCAGTCCAGGGTGAACCCGGTCAGCGGGAAGCCGACCACTTTCGATGGGTTGAACGAAAGCAGGACCATCACGGCGATGGGAGTGAACAGAAACAGGTAGATCAGGACCCCGTAGGCCGTCAGAATGACTCGAAAGAGCCCGGCGCGGGGGTTTACGACTTCCATGTCATGAGCCATAAATATCCTTAGTGTCGAGTCCCCTTCGGAAGAGGACCAGGAGGACGAGAATCACCAGGGCAATCAA
>JBKPJW010000266.1:0-6482 GCA_046730875.1 Actinomycetota bacterium
TGGCTGCACTGTGGAGCCTTGGCTGGACGGTGACCACCCTGGCCCAAGTCGCGGTCGGTCAGCAGTTCATCGTTTTCGGTGCCACCGGAGCGGTCCTCGTCACCGCGATTGCCGGCATTCTGCTGAGCCGCCTTATCCCCGTCCTGCCATCCCCCCGGCCGGCTATCGCTCGCACCACAGCAAAGGTTCCCTCATGAGTTCCGACTTGCATGTCATCTTCGGCACCGGCGCCATCGGACTTGCCACCTTCGAAGCCCTCCGCCGGCGCGGCCGCACCGTCCGACTGGTTAACCGCTCCGGCCAGGCCCCAGTGCCCGAGGACGTCGAAGTTGCGGCCGGAGACGCCACCGACCCGGACTTCGCTGCCCGCGCAGCACACGGCGCCGCCGTCGTTTACCAGACGATGAACCCTCCCTACCACCAGTGGAGCGCACAGTTCCCCCAACTGCAGTCCGGAGCGCTTGCGGCCGCGGCGGCCACAGGTGCCCGGCTGGTCAGTATGGAAAATGTCTATATGTACGGGCGCCCTGCAGGACGCCCACTTACCGAGGACCGCGAAAACGCGGCGCACACGAAAAAAGGCCGACTCCGCGCCAAGATGGCTGACGAACTCATGAAGGCTCACTATGCAGGCCGCGTCGAAATTGCCATCGGCCGCGCCTCCGACTACTTCGGTCCCCGCGGGGGAGCCCAATCCAACCTTGGAGACCGCGTCTTCCCGGCAGCCCTGGCCGGGAAGACCAGCACAGTGCTGGGCGGCCGCCGCCAGCTGCACACCTACACCTACATTCCCGACATCGGCGAAGGTCTCGCTGTCCTGGGCGAACACCCGGACGCGCCCGGCGAAATCTGGCACCTGCCCAACGATCCCGAAACCCGCAGCACGCAAGAACTCGTTGACACCATCTACCGTCAGGCCGGCCAGGACCACACCAGGATCCGGACGCTCCCGCCATTTCTCCTGCGCGCCATGGCGATGACCAGCCCCGTCATGCGTGAACTCCTCGAGATGCAGTACCAGTTCGACGAACCCTTCATCGTTGACAGCAGCAAGATCACCAAACGGCTCGGCGTCAGCGCCACTCCCCTGGACCAGGCCATCGCAGAAACACTCCTCAGTTACACCAGTACCGCTCAACCTCACGCGGAATGAGCCCAATCATGAAACGTTCTGCTTCAGATCACCGCCGACTCCACGTGCTCCGACAAACGCCAATCACCTCCGATTGGAGAGCAGCATCCGGTCATAATTTGGAGGAAACTTCAAGGCTCCGTGCGCGTAGTGCTGAGGGATATTTGCCGATGTGGTGGAGCAGCATCAACATGGCCGCCGTGCTCTGGACAGGCACGTCTGAACTCCGTAAATTCGAAACTGTCCTGGTTAACCCATCGGGTTGGGACGCTTTGCAGCCGGGTGCACGGCCGCAAAGACAGCCGCTGTAGCCGAACGGTGGCACAGGAATGCACCTGCGGAAAGAGGCCGTGATGGCCACCTCGCACTTTGAACGATTCCTCCGAGAAGCCACCGTGCCGGATGAGCTGCACTCTCCCCTGGGGCCGGACTGTCTCTATGGCCTGTACACAAGCTGGTGCCTGCTCCACAACATCAGCCCCGTGGAGGACATCGCCTTCCGGTCCGCCATGAAGCGCTGCGGAGTCGACCCGCGCAACAGCAGACGACGGATGACAGGACAGGCCGCAACCGACTACATTCTGGCCAGCCCGGCCGCGAGCGTCTAAATGCTCAAATCCTGGCTCGTCCAAGGACCCGCTTTGCCATAGGCGGTCAGCGGCCGTCACCGTTGCCCGCCCCGCGGCCGATGCAGGCATGGGCAGCACGGTCTGGAATTCGTAGTCCGTGCTGCCCATGGGTGTCCTGCCTGCGCTTACCTCGGCGTCGCGCCCCTAGTTCGCGCCGGCGCCGGCTGCTGCGCCGACGCCTGCCTCGACGGCCCCGCCGGCGAGCCGGAGCCAGGTATCCACCACGGTGTCGGGGTTCAAGGAGACAGAATCGATGCCTTCCTCGACCAACCACTCGGCAAAGTCCGCGTGGTCGCTGGGGCCCTGGCCGCAGATGCCCACATATTTGCCCCGCGCCTTGCATGCCTTGATGGCCATGCTCAGGAGTTTCTTGACGGCAGGGTCGCGCTCATCGAAGCCGCCCGAGACAATCGCGGAATCCCGGTCCAGCCCCAGTGCCAGCTGGGTCATGTCATTGGAGCCGATGGAGAATCCGTCAAAGTAGTCCAGGAACTCGTCAGCAAGCAGGGCGTTGGACGGAAGCTCACACATCATGATCACCTCGAGGCCGTTCTCGCCGCGGGCGAGGCCGTTCTCCCCCAACAGTTCAATGACGCCGCGAGCCTCGTCCAGGGTCCGCACGAACGGAATCATGAGCTTGACGTTGGTCAGCCCCATCTCGTTGCGGACGAACGACAATGCCTCGCACTCCAGATCGAAGCAGTCGCGGAAGGACGGCTCCAGGTACCGTGAGGCGCCGCGGAACCCGATCATCGGGTTTTCCTCGTGCGGCTCGTAGGCGGGTCCGCCAATCAGGTTGGCGTACTCATTGGACTTGAAGTCGGACATCCGCACAATCACCGGTTCCGGCGCGAAGGCCGCCGCGATGGTGGACACACCTTCGGCCAACCGCTTGATGTAGTAGTCGCGCGGGCTGTCGTACGCGGCGATCCGCTCACGGATTTCCGCAACGACGTCCGCCGGCTGCTCGTCCAGGTTCAGGAGTGCCTTAGGGTGGATGCCGATCTGGCGGTTGATGATGAATTCGAGCCGGGCCAGGCCCACGCCGTGGTTGGGCAGCTGCGCGAAGGTGAACGCCTGCTCCGGTGTCCCGACATTCATCATGACCTTGACCGGGGCCTCGGGCAGCTGGGTGATCTCGGTTTCCTCGACGCTGAAGTCCAGGATCCCTTCGTAGATGGTGCCGGTCTCGCCGTCGGCGCAGGAGACGGTGACCTCGAGTCCGTCGGAGAGGGCGTCGGTGGCGCTCCCGGTTCCGACGACGGCGGGAATCCCCAGTTCGCGGGCAATGATCGCCGCATGGCAGGTGCGTCCGCCGCGGTTGGTGACGATGGCGGAGGCGCGCTTCATGATCGGTTCCCAGTCGGGGTCGGTCATGTCCGCGACGAGGACATCGCCGGTCTTGAAGGCAGCCATCTGGTCAATTGAAGTGAGGATCCGGACACTGCCGGCGCCGATGCGCTGACCGATTGCGCGGCCCTCGACCAGCACTCGCCCCGTACCGTTGAGGCGGAAACGGCTCAGGCTGCCGGAGGTCCTGCGGGACTGCACGGTTTCCGGGCGCGCCTGCAGAATGTACAGGCCGCCGTCGATCCCGTCCTTGCCCCATTCGATGTCCATGGGGCGGCCGTAGTGGTTCTCGATGGCGACGGCGTGCCGGGCGAGCTGCTCGACGTCGTCGTCGCTGAGGCTGAAGCGGTTCCGCAACGAAGCCTCCACCGGGACAAAGTCGATGGTGTGGCCGACTTCGCGGTTGCTCGTGTAGGTCATCTGGAGGGCTTTCTCGCCCAGTCCGCGCTTGAGGATGGCCGGTCGGCCGGCCTCCAGGGCGGGCTTGTACACGTAGAACTCGTCCGGGTTGACGGCGCCCTGGACGACCGCCTCGCCGAGGCCGTAGGAGGACGTGACGAACACGGCGTCCTGGAAACCGGACTCCGTGTCCATGGTGAACATGACACCGGAGGCCCCGACGTCGGAGCGCACCATCCGCTGGATGCCGGCAGAGAGCGCCACCTCGGCATGTTCGAACTTGTGGTGCACGCGGTAGGCGATGGCCCGGTCGTTGTAGAGGGACGCGAACACGTCCTTGATGGCGAGCAGAATGTTCTCGATGCCGCGGACGTTCAGGAAGGTTTCCTGCTGCCCGGCGAAGGAGGCATCGGGAAGGTCTTCGGCTGTAGCACTGGAACGGACGGCCCAGGAGAGGTCCTCGGAACCGCCGTGCTTGTCCACCAGCTGCTGGTAGGCGTTCCTGATCTGCGCCTCAAAGTCCGGCAGGAACGGCGTCTCGCGCATCAGGGACCGGATCTCCTGCCCGGCCGCGGCAAGGGCCGTCACATCATCGGTGTCCAGGCCGACCAGCCGGTCGGCGATCTTCTGGTCCAGGCCCGAATCTGCCAGGAAGTTGCGGTAGGCATCCGCGGTGGTGGCGAAGCCGTCCGGGACCTGGACGCCGGCAGAGGTCAGGTTCTGCACCATCTCTCCGAGGGAGGCGTTCTTTCCGCCCACCCGGTCCAGGTCCTTGAGTCCGAGTTCTGAGAACCACAGGATGTCTGTCGTCATAATTACTGCTCCTTTGCAGATGATGCAGCTGATGGCATGCAGATGTGCCGCCCCGCTCGCGGCGATGGCCGGTTTGGGGGGCGCGAATCCTGTCCACAGTGACAGGTCTCAAGCGCTCTTTCCACATGATCTGCGCCACATCTAGTTTGTGAAACTTTTCCCTAATGCTTGAGGTTCATGCGCTGCAGGATGGTCGCCGCCATTTCCTCCACCGATACCGTGGCTGAATTCAAGTACGGAATCCTGTGGGCGACGTACAACTGCTCGGCACTGCGTAATTCGAAGCCGCACTGCCGCAGCGACGCGTATGGTGAGCCGCGGCGCCGTTCGGTGCGGATCTGGCTCAGGCGCAGGGGGTTGGAGGAGAGACCGAAACACTTCTCAACAAATGGCCTCAACGGCTTGGGGAGTCCCTCCCGCTCGAAGTCCTCATCCACCAGCGGGAAGTTCGCGGCGAAGATGCCGTGCTGCAGCGCCAGATACATGGTGGTGGGAGTTTTTCCGCACCGGGACGGCGCCACCAGGATGACCTGGGCCTTCTCCAGCGCCCGCAGGCTCTGGCCGTCGTCGTGTTCCATGGCGTACTCGACGGCGGCCATCCGGGATTGATACCGCTCCGCATTGCCCAAGCCGTGGGCCCGGCCGGGTTCGCCGCTGGCCGGGGATCCAAGGGCCTGCTCCAGCTGTCCGACGTGCGTCCCGATGAGATCCACGATGATCCCCTGGCACGTCGCCAGGACCTGGCGGATGTCGCTGCTGACAGCGGTGGAAAAGACGATCGGCCGCGGGCCGTACGCGGCCAGTTTATCGATGGTCCGGACCACCGTCCTGGCCTGTTCGACGGTAGTGATGAAGGGGACTGTGAGGCGGTCGAAGTTATTAGCCGGGAACTGCGTCAACAAGGTGTTGCCGAGCGTTTCAGCAGTGATGCCGGTGCTGTCCGAAAGGAAGTAGACAGGCCGAAGATCGTCATTGGTCATGAACGCATTCTCCACCAGAGCGGGCCCCACCCGGAATCGGGCCGCACGCCCTCCCCTACCCGGCCTCCGGACACAGACGTAGACTGCTCGCGTACAACGCCACCAACTGTCGCAGGAGACGGACATGAGCTATGCAGGCACTGGTAACGAGAAGGCCGTCGCAGCAAGCGACCTTAACCGGACACATGTGGGACTGACTGTGAGCTTCCAGCCGGACGAATTCACCGTGGTCTTCGGCCGGATCGGCGCCATTGCGCGCAAGGAGGGCGGCGTAACTATCGCACTTGAAGGCGTGGACGGCACGGGTGGCCTGCCTTCCAGCTTCAGCCTGCCTCCCGCCCAACAGGTCTACGTTCAGCCGGACAGGCTCACCAGTACCGAGTCGACCATCAAGGATTTGTTCGGCAAGGTGCAGGAAAATCTGCGGAGCACCAAAGGAGATCAGCGGCCGGACGCCGTCTAGGGAACCTTCCCTGCGTGTTCGGGCTGGAATCTGCCGATCCTGAGATTGGTCAGGCTGCTTGGCTCTTCTCAAATAGCCGGAACAGGGCCATCATTCCTGCTAAGCAAGTTCGCGGTCCGTCAGCGTATACCTGGACGCACCTTCGGTCGGGGAAATGATGGTGGCGTAGGCGGGCTGCTGGAAGCCATGGATTCCGACAGGGAAGAGCACCGACATGTCCCAGCCTCACGAGCGTAGAACAATGCTGGGTTCCGCTCTCATTCTCTTTGTCGCAGCGTCCACAGTCGTGTCGTGTTCCGGACAAAACGCCGCCCCTGCGCCGGTCACGTCCCCGGGAACCACCGACCCAACGGCGACGGCGACGGCGACACCGTCCGCTACAGCTTCCCCGACGCCGACAGGCCCGGAACTCTGCGGACCAGGGTCGGGGCTTAACTTCGACCCGACCGCCTTCCCCGAGTCACCGATGATCGACAACAAGTGGTTCCCGCTCAAGCCCGGCATGCAGTACACGACGACAGGGACGGTGACGAACGCCGAAGGTACCACCGAGCACACGGTGGTCCACTCCGTTACCGGGCTGACCAAAGTCATCAATGGCGTCAAGACTGTGGTGATGTGGGACCAGGACCTCTCTGACGGTGAGTTGGTGGAATCCGAATTGGCCATGTTGGCCCAGTCGGAGAGTGGGGCCGTCTGGCTCTTCGGGGAGTACC
>JBKPJW010000267.1:0-1778 GCA_046730875.1 Actinomycetota bacterium
CCTGTGGGGGAAGGACGCCGAGTCCGTGAGGCCGCTGCTGGGGTCCGCAGCCGTGATTGCCAGCGCCCACCCCAGCCCGCTCTCGGCCTCGCGCGGCTTCTTCGGGTCCCGTCCCTTCAGCCGGGTCAACGCCCTGCTGCGGGAACAGGGCAACGGGACCGTTGACTGGGAACTGCCGCCGCTGCCGTAACAGGGGTTCGCCCGGAGGTCCCGGTCAGGGTCCTTGGCTAGGCTTAGTCGCATGACTTCCCTTCCCGCCACCACAACCGCTACCCGGAACTCGCGTCCGCAGACCGACCTGACGGTCCTGCGCAGGGAACAACTGTCCCCGCACATGGTCCGGATCGTCGCCGGCGGCCCGGGCTTCGCCGGGTACGTCAACAACGACTATGTGGACCGGTACGTCAAGATCGTGTTTCCGCAACCCGGTGTCGAGTATGCGGAACCGCTGGACTTGTGGGCCATCAGGGAAACCATGCCGCGCAGGCAATGGCCGCACACACGGACCTACACGGTCCGCTGGGTGGACCCGGCGGCCCAGGAACTGGCCATCGATTTCGTGATCCACGGCGACGAGGGCCTCGCTGGCCCCTGGGCGGCCTCGGCCCGGCCCGGCGACCGGCTGACCTTTACCGGCCCCGGCGGCGGCTACAACCCGGATCCGGCGGCGGACTGGTACCTGTTTGCCGGCGACGAGTCGGCGCTGCCGGCCATCGGCGCCGCGATCGAGTCCCTGCCGGAGGATGCCCGGGGGCTCGCACTCCTCGAGGTGGACAGCGAGGCCGATATCCAGACGATCGCCGGGCCGGCCGGCGTCGAACTGCGGTGGCTGCTCCGCCGCGGCGTCCCTGCCGGAGACGGCGAACTGCTGGTCACGGCCGTCCGCGACGCCGAGTGGCTCGAGGGCCGGGTGCAGGTCTTTGCCCACGGCGAGCGAGGCTACATGAAGGGTCTCCGGGAGGTCTTCTACGTGCAGCGGGGGTTGGAGCGCGCCCAGGTTTCGTTGTCCGGCTACTGGGCTAAGGGCCGGGTGGAGGACGATTTCCAGGCGGAGAAGAAGCTGCCGATAGGCAAGATTTAGCAGGGCCAGATTTAGCGGGGCCAGATTTAGCGGCGGCGGGCCCTTCGCCGCTCGTTGCTCGCGAGGCTCCGCGTCAGGGGCCGCGCCAGGGTGTCGCCGAGTACGATCCCGGCCGCGGCGGCGAGCACGATCGCCCCGGCGTTGAGCATTCCGCCAGCACCCGTGAGTAGGTTCGATTCCTCAATGGTCAATACATACATGGATCGGAATATGGTGAGGCCGGGGAGCAGGATCAGGGCCGCGGGGACGGCCACGACCAGCTGCGGAGCGCCCATCCTGAGGGCCACCACCCGGGCCAGCAGCCCGATCACCACTGCGGCGAGGGCCGGGGAGAAACGGGATCCGATGCCCAGGACATCGCCGGAGATCAGGACGAGATAGCCCACCACGCCCACGGCCGCCGTCGGGAGCAGCAGCTTCCAGCTGGTCTGTTCGGTGATGCCGATCGCCAGCACGGCAATGGCGATCAAGATCACGACGACCCACAAGTCATACGTGGGCGGGAATGTTTTGGTGACATCGATTGGCTCCATGCCGGTCATGTCCCCGACGACGAAACCGACGGCAATGCCGGCCACCAGCGCCCCGAAGGTCAGCATGGTGGACACGAACCGGCCCGCGGCCGTGACCGGGAAGCCGTTGATCGCGTCCTGCACCGCGGACACCAGACGTCCCGTCGGCAGGAGCAGCAGGATCC
>JBKPJW010000268.1:0-14780 GCA_046730875.1 Actinomycetota bacterium
CCCGGACACTGTGGCCACGAAACGTCATGTCCGTAGTCGACTGCTCGGGCAGGTGCAGCGAACAGCACGCCGAGTGCGAGCACAAGTAAAACCGCCAGGAGCCGGGGCGTGGATGCCCTGGAGCGGCGGCCAGGTCGAAGAGCACCAAGGCCGGCCATGATGGCCCCCTATTCGAATGATGACAAATTATCCCACTCGGCCACCTTCGCCGCTACAGAAACTGCCCCTGTGCACGCCCCTGCCGACATGATCCAACGGCTGGCGGGGAGTGGCCCCAGCACCTGCGCGACCGGCGGGTCAGCGTTCCGAGCCCGTGGCATCCGTTTCAGGAGTGTCGCTCGAATGCGGACTTCGCGGCAGCGATCCGCGCCAAGGGCCTGACCCTTCCGAGCTGCCGCCCGGCACGGCCCGACCCGGCACAGGTTCCTGCAAAGGAACCGCATCATCGCCGCCCTCGCCGGGGTCACCTGCGTGGTGGAAGCCCGCTGGCGCTCCAAAGGACTTCATGGCTACGGGACCAGCCGGCACAGTTGGCCTTATCGATTGAGCTTGGAACGTGTGCTCCTCATCTGCCAGGCAACCGGTCGTCATATCCTTAGCTCCTTGCCATGATGTTGGCCAGCAGGTTGGAGCGGGAGTTCCCGTTGTCAATGTTTTTATCAGGAAGGCTCCGGGCCCGCTCCAGGGCGCTGTCCCTATCGGCCATGCCGAGAAGCATCAGGTTGTAGTCGATCAACGGCAGATCGGTGGTTCCGGGCGGCGCGGACTCGTTGACCAGTGCAGTGATTTTGGCAGGGTCGGTTTGCAGGTAGTCCATGGTGGGTCCGAAGGGTATGAGCTGGATTCCCAGGATCGCGGCCGGTGACGGGTCAAAGAAGGTGGCGTAGTCGAGTTTGCCGCCCCAGACCAGGCTGATCATGGGCGAGGTAAACCCGGGCAAAGGCTCGGGGTAGACCCAGTAGTCCAGAGCGGTCCGGATTTCCAGGCTTAGCATCCAGGTCGCCTCCTGCGCCAGCTCCTGGTTGACGGACGCCTGGGCCCAGAGGCTCAGGCCGGCCCACGCGTTTACGGCCTCCGAGGAGGATTCCTGATTGTTTCCGTCTGCGAACGGCGAGGTGCCGGAAGCCCAGGAGTGGCCCGCATAGTCATCAAACGCCCGGCGCTGGGGAAATTTTCCTGTGGTGTCGGGGGAGGCGATGTCCAGGGCCAGCAGGTCCGCGACGGGTTTGTACCGGTCAACGAGGGTGCTGTCCTCCATTGCCATGGCCCCGACGGCGTAGAGGAGGTAGCCGTAGTGGAAGTGGTGGTCGTTGAATTCGTCGGATCCGTAGGCGGGTTTGTGGCCGGTGATGCCGGCGAGTGTGGTGTCGTAGGTGAAGCACTTGCTTTCGGCTTCGGTGCATCCGGCTGATCTGAGCCAGAGGTCGAATTCAGCGAGGATCACTGTTTTGAGCTTCTCCGCCTGGGTTGGAAGCTCCAGCTGCCGGGCGAGCTTGTAAAGGTTCACGGCCCGGTACAGGGCTTTGCCGCCGTAGTAGCTGTCTGGGGCGGGGAATTGAACTGCTGAGGCGTCGTTGATGACGGCAGCGGTCAGTTCGCTCCGCTCCTCTGGTGTAAGCCCTGTGAGGTCCAGATCCGGTGCTGCTTTGCGCTCCTCGACGCTGTAGGTGAAAGACGTGCCCTGATGCAGCCGGAGCGGGCCGTGGACGGACGCATACGAACTTCCCAGCGGCGTCGTGTTCTCGAAGGACTGGTGCGGCATAGAGGCGAACACCGTGGTTTTGCCCTCGGTGTCGAGGCTGTAGGTCGTGGAACTCCTGCCGCCGGCGGACCCGTAGCCGGTGGCGGATCCGTTCAGCGGCACGGCTCCGGTCCGCAGCGCGTCCAGGGTCGCTGTGTCCGCCGCGTCCGGTTCTGCATAGAGGGTCACGGACGCCCCCTGGATCAGGTCTATCTGTGTGCCCTGTGCCGCGGCGGTGATGCCTTCCCCGATCAGGTGGTAAGTCTTGCCGTCCACTGTCGCCTTGTGGTCAGTTCCGGAGCCCTCGAAGCGGACGGGCACGCTGACGCTCTGTTGTTCCAGCGCCTGGTATGAGAGGTAAGGCCATCCCTGCGCTGCCGTGAGGCGCCCGGTTTCCTGTGTGCCCGAGTAGTAGGAGAAGGTGGCGCTGAGCGAGTCGAGCCTGGACAGCTCGAACCGGTCAGCTTTTAGAGTGAACCGGAGATCCTCGATGTAGGAGCCGAAGATGGCTTTTTCGGTGGCATGCGGGACGGGGAGTCCGGCGCCGAACCCGTCCCCGGCGGGTTTCAGCGCCAGAACGCCGGGGAAGACCGGCTGGGGGATCTCGTTGAAAACGGCACCCGAAACCCAGGAGTTAGTCGGCGGCAGGATGCCGGGGCCGGTGCGCACGGGCTTGTTGTAGGGCCCGGGGGAGTGCGGCAGGGCATCGGCTGCGGCGGACGCCACGGCGGCCCAGGAATCCGGTGCCGCTCCGGTGGCTGAAGCCTGGGCGGCTGACTCCGGTGGTGCCGTAGCCGGCTGGTCTGGTACGCAGCCGGCTGAGATCAAGGCAAGGGCTGCCGCCGCTGCCATGGTGCGGCAGCGGCGGCCAACTGTCTTCGTGCCGTTCATGAATTGAACCCGTTCGGTGTGACCAGCTTGGAGAGCTCGAGGGCGAGCCAGGAGCCGAAGCCTTCGTCTTTCAGCTCCAGGTCAGCGGTGACAGGGGCACCGGTGGAGAAATAGCTCTTTTCCTGCAGTGCCTGACTCCGGGCCCGGATGACGGTCTGGGCGGTGTTGGTGCTGTTGGAGATGACCTGGACATCAAACACCTCGGTGTCCACTGTGGCGCCGTCCGGCAGGCCCACGGAAACCACGGACCCGACCGCGACCTTTGAATAGTGCCGGGCGGTCAGGTCAAAGGTCGCCTCCACAACCAAGGTGCTGGCCAGGTCGATCTGCGCCATGGCCGAGTTTGCGGGCACGAACGAACCGTCAGCGACCAGAAGGTCGCTGACGACGCCGTCGTTAGTGGCTTCAAAGGCGATCACGTCGTCACCGATGATGCGGTACCCGACACCGGTGTCGTTGAACCGGGACGTGGCCAGGGCCTGCTGCAGGGTGGCGCTCTGCAGCCGGAGCAACTCCTGGCCTTTTGTGACGTGGGTGCCGCGGGCGACACTGACTTTCTCGACGGATCCTCCGAACGGGGTGCCGACGCTGTAGCTGTCTGAACGCAGGGTCGCCTGGGCAGACGTGAGGCGGTGGGAGCTTTCGTTGGCATGGACGAGGCCGGCGCCGCTGATGCAGACGATCAGGACAAGTGAGGCGAGCAGGGTGAGGACTTTACGGACAGGCATGGGTAAGCCTTTCTTCGTCAGGAGGAGGCGTTGCTGCGGCGGGTTTTCGGTGCGCGACGTTCTGCCGGTGATGGCCGGGCTTCGGCCCGGCGAAGGGTGACGGATTCGTGGACGGCGATTCCCAGGAAGGTGCCCAGCACGAGCACGTTCAGCAGATTCCAGCTCACGGCGATCGAGAGTTCACCAGTCCATTCGACTTTCCACAGGCCCACGCAGGCGGTGACGAGAAGGAAAACGAAGGTCAGGACCTGCGGCAGGATGAACTGGAACGGCGAACTGGCCCGGCCCTCGCGGCCGGTGACGTGCCAGGCGGTGTCCTTGCCGCGCAGGGCGTTGACGAAAGCCCGTGTGTAGATGGGGAACGAGGCCGTGGAGAGCAGCAGTGTCTGCCACCGGAACGACCCGATGGTGTAGACGGCCATGATGATCTGCATGACGTAGAGCCCGGCGTAGAAAAGAATCCACTGCAGGAAGGGCGTGTTCTGATTGACCGGCGTCAGGTTCAGGTAAATCTCCAGGGGAGGCAGCAGCAGCAGGCAGAAGGTGACCAGACCGCTGAAGTAGAACGTGGCGGTGCCGAAATACTGCAGGCGCTGGTCCACGCTCAGGCTCCTGTCCAGCAGCGGGTTTCGCCGGAAAAGGATTTCGAAGGCGCCGGTGGCCCAGCGCTGCTGCTGCTTGGTGTAGGACTCGATGGTCTCAGGAGTGTCGCCCACGGCCAGGATGGTGGGGATATAAACCGACTTCCAGCCCTTGCTGTGCAGGATGATGGACGTCCAGATGTCCTCCGACTTGGACTTCTGGTGGAGGCCTCCGATGCTGTCAATGGCGGCCTTGCGGAAGACGACGTTGGTGCCCACGCAGAACGCCGAGTTGAACCTGTTCTTGCCCGGCTGGGTCAGGGAGTAGAACACCGTCTGCATGTAGCCGGCGCCCCGGGAGATAAAGTTGCTGATGTTGCCGTAGACCTGAGGGGTCTGCACGAAAGCCACTTTGTCCTCGGCGAAGAACGGCATGGTCTCCACAAGGAAGTCGCGGGAGGTAACGAAGTCGGCGTCGAAAATGACAAAGTACTCGCCGGTCGTGACCTTCAGGGCGCTGTTGATGTTCCCGGCCTTGGCTCCGGTGCTGTCATCCCTGCGGAGGTAGCCGACGCCCAGGCGGGCGGCGACCTCTGCGATCTCCGGGGACCTGCCGTCGTCAAGGATGTACGTGCGGTGGTGGCCGCGCATGTCACGTGCCGCGCGTGCGGTGCGTTCGACGACGGAGGGTGCTTCCCCATAGGTAGGGACGAGCACGTCCACGGTGGCCCGCCGCCCGTCAATCTGCATCCAGTCAGTACTCCCGTTCAGATCATCGTCCAAATCCAGGCGTGTGGGGTAGAACATCTGCCGCTTGGCTTCGTGGAAGTCGTACCCCCGGGGGTCCTGTGCCGCGGAGAGGGCGGTCCATAGGGCCAGGAGGACCTGGAACATCACGAAGGATTCGCAGGCGACAACCATGATGTACGGCAGCGGGTCCCCGGCGTTGGCCGGATTGAGCAGGAAGGCCGCGTACAGCAGGACGCCGAGTACGGCCAGCAGGACCAGCATGGTCAGGGACGGTGATTCGAGGTTTCTTTCGATGACCCCGTGGGCGGCGTCATGATCCCGGGCTGCGGCGGGCATGTTCGGGACACTGTTTGGTTCGCGCGCAACGCGCCGGGACCGGGCGGGAGCTGGGTGGTGTGTGGCCATGGTTGCTCTTTTCATAAAAAAGGCTGCCGCACCGAATGCCTCTTCGACGCGGCAGCTCCCCATTGGTAGGCCGGCCGCCGGCGCCCTGGGACAGGGGCGGCGTGATGCACCCGGCCGGGTGCAGTGTGTATCTGCAGCGTGCAGGTCAGCCCAGCGGGAGGGCGGACTCGCTTCTGCTGGCCAGCCACTCGCGCAGGTCGGGGCCAAGGTCTTCACTTTCGCAGGCAAGGGTGAAGACAGCCTTAAGGTAGCTGAGCTTGTCGCCCGTGTCGAAGCGGCGGCCGCGGAAGATGACGCCGTGCACGCCGTAACCGTCCCCGTCTTCTGAGGCCAGCGTCTGCAGGGCATCGGTCAGCTGGATTTCCCCGCCGTGGCCGGGCCCGGTCCGTTCCAGGACATCAAACACGGCCGGGTGCAGCACGTAACGCCCGATCACGGCCAGATTTGACGGCGCTTCCCAGGGGAGCGGTTTTTCGACCAGCCGGCGGACCCGGAGGGCCCCGTTCGCGTCCGGGGCGACGTCGGCGCACCCGTAGGCGCTGATTTCGGCCGGGTCAACTTCCATCAAGGCGATTACGGATCCGCCTGTTTTCTCCTGGACCCGGATCATTTCGGTGAGCAGGTCATCTTGTTCGCCGATCAGGTCATCGCCCAGCAGTACTGCGAACGGTTCCCGGCCTACGTGGTGACGGGCGCGCAGAACTGCGTGCCCGAGTCCTTTAGGGTCGCCCTGGCGGTGGTAGTGGATGTCGGCGATGGTGGATGATTCGCGGATCGCTGCCAGCCGGGCGGTGTCGCCCTTGGCTTCGAGCGTCGCTTCGATAAACGGGACACGGTCGAAGTGGTCTTCGAGCGCGCGTTTGTTGCGGCCGGTGATCATCAGCACGTCCAAGAGACCCGCCCGTGCGGCTTCCTCAACCACATACTGGATAACCGGCTTATCCACGACCGGCAGCATTTCCTTTGGCATCGCCTTGGTTGCGGGAAAGAACCTTGTCCCAAGTCCTGCAACCGGAATAACAGCTTTACGCATATTTCCCCCCCAGATTTTAGTCACCGCTGCGGCTCGGTGCCGCAGATTGTCCACCAATGTAAGTGCCCGGACTGGAAAGGTTTCACGCCTGGAAAGTGATGACGGAGTGACCCTTGCCGCCGATGCACCTCCGGATCAACCCGTCGAAGAGACCATTCAACGGGTGCATGCCCCGGCGTCAAAATCCTTGCCAGGGCGTACAACACCGGCACACCGTTCGCGCCGGTGCGATACAGGAAACATATGCTTATGCGACAATGACCACCCGAGTAGCGGGTACTCGAATTTTTCAGGCGCTGGCCATCCCAGTACTTGGTGGGGTTGGTGGTATTGGCCCACCTGACGCAATAATTATGTCGCCCGGGATGTACGCCGGACCGGTTGCCCGTTTGTTAGTCAGGCTTCCGAAAGCTCTGATTTTCTGGGTCTAGACCAGCAGGCTGCTCCCGGTCCTGGCCGGGACCGCGGCATCCGGTGCAACCGCCAGTCGCGTGGACCGGATCAGCGGGGCAGTCTGTTTCCTGACCTGTTCACACAGCGGCGGCGAGGGCTTCGCGCAGGCCCGGACGTTCCCTGTTCCGGCCGGTCAGCCCGTGGTCGACATAGACCCGGTCAGCGGGCACCCCGAGGGCGGCGAGCCCGTTCCGCTGCGCAGTTAGGTCCTGCTCGTTGGTGGAGACGCGGGCGTAGCCGATGATATGTGCGGTCACTACCCAACTGTGGCGGTTGAGCCACCTGAGCGGGACAGTTTTGCGGGCAGGGTATACGCGAATCCGAGAGGCCAGTATCTGTATGGGATTTTTAGCGGTCGTAGAGGCCTGGAAGGTGTCCGGTGGGGGACAGGCTTACGGATGGTCCCACCAATGAATGGAGCTGGGACCATCCGTCCCTTGCCTGCCTAGCGACCCTGATGTAGACATGAGATCGGAGGTGGGGCATGGATATTGGGCAGGTCATCGACCAATACCACTCGGGAATACACGTGTTTGCCGTGGGCGATCCGGAGCCGATCAAGGCACTGTACGCGCGGAGCGAAGACGTGCTTCTGGCAAATCCCTTCGGCGGCTCCTCGCGCGGCTGGGATGCGGTTTCACAGGCGCTCGACTCCGCTTCATCGAACTTCCGCGACGGCACGCCAGTTCGGTTTGAAGAAGTTTCCCGTTACGTCGGCACAGATCTCGTCACGCTGTTCGAGCACGAGCATTGGGAGGCCAAGGTCGCCGGTCGCCACGAGCGGTCGTCCTTCGACTTGCGCGTCACGACCACTTTTCGCTTGGAGAGCGACGGATGGCAACTGGTCAGTCGCCACGCCGACCCGCTGACGACACCGCATCCCGACGGGCCGATCCGCCCCACGAACTGAGTTCGGCGTTCCACGAAGGCGAGGCCGCGTGGAAGGATCTGATCGGAACGACCTCGCGGACTGGCTGTTGTCGTTCGATCCAGCTCATGACCACACCCTTCTGTCAGGAAATCCTGACAGAAGGGTGTCGTCCATCCCTGACAAAAACCACAGCTACGAAACGCACCACCGGCACCGTCGGAAGCGAGGCGGCACAGCTGTCTAGGACAGTTCCTGCCATACTTTGCCGCGAGGCACATTGGATATGGCGCTGATCGTGCTTCTGTCGTGGCCGGAAACGCCGACGTTCGGACACGTTTCGTCGACTGAACACCGGTGCCCTGCCTGGAGCATCATAGCGGTCGGGCTCTTGTCACCCCAATGGCGGGGGAGGTAGATTTTCCATGCCGCGCCGGCTGCCCGGTGTGGCGGACCTTGCGGTGGTGGTCGGTCCGGGTGTGGCGTTGGAACTCGCCCGGGCCGCCACGGAGTGTTTCGGGGACATGACCCAATGCCACTCTCCGCCGTATGCAGGCACTCAGCCCGGTCGTCAACATCAGGGTCCCTGGCGCCACAAGCGCGGCCGCTGGTGAAGACGGGCACCGCGTCCGATTCCGCTGAGCCATCGTACCGGACCCCCTCCTAACGACCTCCTCGGATTCCGAACCGGCGTTCGTTTCCGTGTAGCGCGGTGACTGGCATGTATCCATGAAAAGCCAAGGGAGTGATTGCCGGCCTTCGCCCAGCGTGCGCGCTGCCCGGCTGATGCTTGACTGCGGTCTTGACCTTGCCGACATGGCACGGGCACAGCTGTGTTTTAGTCACGGTGACCAGGGTGCAGAATCTGATGTGCCCCGGCACCTGGTCCGGCGTGCCGAGGAGCTCTGCGACACCACCCTGGCGGCCTAGGGGCCGAGACCTGCTCCAGTCATATGTCCGCCGTCGGCCCAGCGTGAACTTTCGGTGGATGTCTTCCCGTGCGCGGCCCGGGCCGCGCACGGACTGCCCTGCGTTGTGACCATGAGCGCCGTCAGGAGCTGCCGCCACGTGTGCATGCACAGCCACCTCCGGCATGCGCCGCAGGGAAGGAGGGCGACGAATCTGCACAGGGGATTGCGTGAGGGTTTGATGGCCCGATAAAGGACTAAAGCCACGTGCTGGATCTGCTGAACGAGACCGGAAGGGGCATGCAGCGTCCCCGGGACGTTCAGGCGGACGATCATGGCGGCAACCATGCTCAACAGGGCTGTCAGCGCCGTAAGAACCGCCGGTCCCGGCAGTGGCTCCAGGAGGAGGCTAGATGCGCACCTGCGCCGAGCACCGCTGCCAAAGGCCCCGACAGCCGCGCAATGGAATAGGGCCGCCGGGCGGCAGCGTGCCGTTGTGCCATTGGCGAACTCCCGGACCGCCGGTGTTACCGGCTTGCCGGGGCCCTCCTGCCGGCGTTCCGGGACAGCACCAGCGCCAGGGCGATCATTCCGAGGCCGAGGACCAGATGGAGCCAGTTGTCCGCGTTGTTCACGGGAACAAAGTTCGCCGGACTGTCGTGCCCGACCAGGAGCCCGAAGACCCACAGCACCAGATAGACGATTCCGCCGAACAGGAGGTAGTTCCTCGCCTGGCCTGGGGTGCGGGCCATCAAAAGACCGAGCACGCCGAAGAGCAGGTGTACCACGTTGTGCAGGACCGATACCTGGAAGACGCCCAGGAGCAGGGCCCCTGATTCATGACCGGCGTACCCTAGGGCCGCGTAGTTGCTGGTGATCCCGGGGATGAATCCCAGAATGCCGACCAGCAGGAATACGGCCCCTACTGCCAGGGCAGCCTTCTGAAGGCTGGTCCTGGCGGCCGCGCGGTTGGTACTGACCATTTCGTCCCCTTTAGATTCGATTACTTCCTTGAGATGGGCCTGTCCGTTCCGCTCCCGGAACCCTGTCGAGCTCGGCCGGCAGGAATCGCATTCGTCCAAATAGTAAGTCTACTGATCATTTGCGTCCAGAGGCTTTCTGCCTGCCTGTGAAAACCGTTTGCCTGGCTGTTCAGGTGGCGCCCCGTTGTCGGGCCTGGTTCACGGCTGTTGCGATGCTGCCGTAGTAGGGCAGTCCGTGTCCGGGCAATGCGGTTTCGGCGCCCGTGCCGGCAAGCATGCCGAGGGACTCCAGCGCGGTGCGGGTGTTGGCCGTCGCAGCGGCCGACACGATCTGCGGGCCGCGGGCTCCCGTGTAGGGGTCCAAAGTGACCAGGGCGTCCCCGGTGATCACCGTGCCGCGGTCGCCCAAGTGCAGGGCACAGTGCCCGTCCGTATGGCCCGGGGTGTGCAGCGGCTCGGGGTGCCCGGGGAATGCCCCGGCTGATTCGGCGTCGAGGGTGCGCAGATCGCTGACGCCCTTGACGTGCAGGGCCCCGGCCAGGCTCATGCGGGTCAGGATGGGTATGCAGCGCGGGTACCTGACCGGATACAGCAGGGGGTTCCTTTCGTGCTTGTACCTGTAGGGATGGGCGGCGATGTAGGTGTCCCCGGGATGGACGAACACCGGTACGTCCAGGTCCTGCTGCAGTCTGGCCGCGAACCCCAGATGGTCGAAATGCCCGTGGGTCAGGACCAGAGCGGAGATGTCCCGGGGCGATCGGCCGAGTTCCCGCAGCGCCGCCAGTACCAGTTTCCACATGGCGGGCAGGCCCGCATCCACCAGCAGGACGTTCCGTCCGTCCTGGACGATGTAGCAGTTGACGGCGGCGTGTTCGATGAGATGGATCTGGTCGGCGACATTGGGACGAAACATGCCAATCCTCCATTTACCGGGAGCTCTTCGGCTGTCATGGCTTTTCCAGCAGTCTGTCCCCACGCAGTTCCCGTGACAACCGTTCCGCGGGACTCACTTGAGGTCTCTCCCGCACGGACACTTTCCTTGATACGCAAAATTAGGACCGCCCGGGCTAGGGGCGCCGGCGCAGGGCTGCGCTGTGCCGTAGGGTGGCGGACATGGAACTTCGCCTCGAGGTCGTCCAGGTGCCCGTCTCCGACGTGGGCCGGGCCAAAGCCTTCTACACCGAGAACATCGGGTTTGTCCTGGACCACGACGTCGAACACATCCCCGGGATGCGGGTCGTCCAGCTCACCCCGCCGGGCTCGTCCGCTTCGATTGTCATCGGCACCGGAATGACCGGCATGCTGCCGGGCAGCCTCGAAGGCCTCCACTTGGTGGTGCCCGCCATGGAGGCGGCACGGACCGAGCTGCTCCGCCGCGGAGCGCCGATCAGTGAAGCCCACGACATGGGCGGCGTTATCTTCGCCTATTTCAGTGACCCGGACGGCAACCGCTGGGTCATCCAGGAAAGTCTGCCCACTGAGGCCTAAGGCGGCCTGACGGGTCGTGCTCACCGACGTGTGAGCTTTTCCGGTCCCGCCGGCAAATGCCGCGGGCCGAACAGGGCGGAGCCAGGAAATTATGCCGATGTGGATGCAGGCACTGCTGTGGGGAGCTGTTGCCGGGGGTGCGCTCGTCCTGGGTTCGGGCATCGCCTGGCTGTGGAAGGTCCCGCCACGGATTGTCTCGACCATCATGGCGTTCGGAGCCGGCGTCCTGATCTCGGCCCTGGCCTTCGAACTTGTCGATGAGGCTGTGCAGGGCGGCGGACTGTTGCCGACGGCGGGAGGATTTCTCGCCGGGGCGCTGATCTTTGTCGGCTCGAATATCCTGCTGTCCCGTGCGGGAGCCAAGCACCGGAAACGCTCCGGAGATAGGCATCCTTCCGAGAAGGATGCCCCCGGCAGCGGCACTGCGATTGCCGTCGGCGCCCTGATCGACGGGATCCCCGAATCGGTCGTCCTGGGCCTGGGACTGGTAGCGGCAGGCACAGTCAGCCCGGCGATGCTCGCGGCGGTGTTCATCTCCAATGTCCCTGAAGGTCTGTCCAGTACTGCGGGGATGAAGAAGGCCGGACGGGGCCCGGGCTACGTCTTCGGCACGTGGACGGGGATCGCGGTGTTCTGCGGGCTGGCTTCCCTCCTCGGGTACACGGCCCTGGAGAATGCGCCGGCCGGTCTCATCGCGTTCATCACCGCCATCGCTGCCGGGGGCATCCTGGCCATGCTGGCCGACACGATGATCCCGGAAGCCTTTGAAGAACACCACAACCTCACGGGCTTCACCGCTGCGGTCGGGTTCCTCACCGCATTCACCATCCATCACGCGGGCGGCTAGGAGACCCCGCCGAATCGGCCCGGGGATGCTCCACTTCCCCGGGGGCGGTGGTCCTGAAGAGGATTCCGTCGACCGCCGGATCCGCCACGGAATCATAGCCGGCTGCAAAAAGGGGAGTGCCGGAGAACAGCGGCTGAACCTGGATCGGCAGAACCGCAGCCACAGCTCCGGCGGAAGGAAGGACGGGAGTGAAACTGGTGGAGTTTCTTGAGGCCCGCATCGCGGAGCATCACCTCGTCGGCTTCGCCGCGGGCCCGTCGTCTCTTGCCGCGGCACTGCTGATGGAACGGGCGCAGGAAAGGGAGATTCTCGCGGCCCGGAACGAGGCTGCCAGGGCGGAAGGGATCATCGATCCGGAAGAAACGGGAGCGGTTGGCGCCGCACGCTGTTCAATGCTGGTGATCCTCGCGGCGGGCTACAAAACCCACGCCGACTACCAAGCGACCTGGGACTAGGGTGCCGGAGCAAGCCGACGGCGACCGAAAAAAGGTCTGCCTGCGGCTGGGCTCTCAAGGTCGGACGAGTTGCTAGGGGCGTTCGTCGCCGTTTCCCCCGGCGGGCGCCGTGTTGGCTCCGTCGGAGCCCGCCACTGCCCCGGACCCTGAGTCATGGTCCGGGTCCACCACCGGTGAGAGCGCGTCGGCGAGTAGATCGGGAACACTTTCAGGACGGCCGGTGTCGGGGCCTTCGTCTTTCGGGCTATCGCTCATGTAGGCCTGATGCAGCGGTATGTGGATGCATGGGGGCGGACGGATGGAGCGAATCCGGATTCCGTTGCCCGCATCCGGGCTTCGCAGACACCGGGAAAGGGCACTCCCAGGCGGAGCAGGCCCAGGGCTCAGGGACCATTTGTGCGAGGACCATGTCTCCTTCCTCCGGTCGATGTCTATTGACGGCTCGGCACCGCTTCCTTGCGGCGCTTCACGCGGGCGCGGGGAACACCGATCAGCGTGGCGGGCGCCCCGTCTTCTGCTTCCAGGTCAAGGTGGACCAGGCGGCCTCGAGGTGTTTGGCGACGTCGGCGAAACTGTCGTCCGCGAGTCGTAAAACCTGGCCCTCAACGACTTTGCGGAGTCTGGTTTCGACGAAGGGTTGTGCGGTAGCAGATTTTGTCATGGTCCGAAAGTTCCTCCTCGAATGTCCAACAAAGTGCCGGACGCGATTTAATCAGCACACTGGGTGTCGTGCAGGATTTCGGGCCAGCCGCCTATGGCCGGTGGTTTCGTTGAAGCTGCTGTAGCGTTCAACGGTCGTCCCCAAACCGAAACGGTCGCCCGCGTTGATGTGCGTTTTGGGCGGAGATATCCGGGCGGCCCCGCGCCTGGCGGCCGCCGGCACCGGCAGCTGTGGAGACACATCACTCGGGCAGTTCCATCTGGAAGCCGCAGGCGCATCTGAGGACCCGGGTGGAGAGGTATACCTCCAGGTCGTCTTCGGCGGCTTCGGTGGACAGGGGCGCGGACAGGCGGCGGACTTCGGCCCCGGCCTTTTCCATCGGTCGTCCGCAGTGCAGGTAGTGGCCGCCGAGCATCAGCACGTCTCCGGTTTGGTCCATCCGGGTCAGGACCAGGGCCAGGTCAGCGAGCCAGGCGGGATGTTCACTGAAGCGCCGGCACCGGGTGCAGGTGTGGGCGACGATGACAATATCTGGCGGATGCTCCGGAAGGTGTGTCACCGATCGGATGCTCAGATGGTGGTCCGTGCCGCAGTGGCCGCACATTACGGGGAGCACGCGGGGCGGCTGGCCCGGGCCGGGGTGGAAGTCGGGAACTCCGAGTGACATGATCAGCCCGAGTACGGGTAGCTGGCAAGGATGTAGTCCGCTGCGGCGGGCCCTTTCATCCTCAGCCGGCCCTGACGGACATTGACCCGGCACAGCCGCATGCCTGCCTGGAAGGCGCCGCTGGGTCGGGGCGTCATCCCGTGGAGCAGACACCAGCTGGTGTACAGCCCGTAAAGGCAGTCCAGGCCCAGCGGAATGTCGGTGTCAGGAGCAGGAGAGGTGGCGTCGTGAAGGAACTGCCGAAAATGCGAGGTGGCCATGAGATCAGGCTCTTTCCTCAGGGTGCATGACGGACCGCCGTGAGGCTACAGCAGCGTTACTGCCCGGCGGTGCACAGGGCCGGGAAGGGGCCCCGCGGTAAGAAGCTGACACGCAAGACCCGGTACGAAGTTACACCGCGCTGCCCGGAGTTGTACATAGCCGGTCGGATCCCGGCTAGAGCTGGAGATGACCCCGCGGGTTAGTCCCAGGCCGTTCCTCAGGGAAGCCGGGCTGAGCTTTGTCAGGCGGGCGTGCCTGCGAACGCCACCGGCACGGCATAAGGAAGGCCCGGACCATTGATCCGGGCCTTCTCTGCGGGTTCGGTCAGGTCGCTCGATGGTGTGACCTGGCAATTTCCGCGACCGCCTCGGCGAGGAGTCCGACAGCCTCTGCGAGCTCCCGCACGCCGTCGTCCTTGCTGAACTGAGCGGCCGAAGCGGCGAATTCCTTGGCCCGCTCGGCGCCTGTGGCTGCGCTAATGAACGTCATTTCCTATCCCCGTTCCTAGGCCTGGACTGCTTCGGCCGGCATCGCAACCAGGTCGAAAGGTGCTGCGGGGTCGATGTTGAGCTGTTTCTCGATCTGGTTCCTGATCTGGGCGAGGACGTCATCGACGGACTTGTTGTCGACCATTGCTTGGGCACATACGGAAATCGCCGAGTCCTGAAAGGCCCATGCCATCTGAGACTGGTCGAGCTGCGCGCCGAGAAATGAGTCTTCCGTCGACGGTCCAAGCCGCATTGGCAGCCGGAACTTGGCGGCGAACTGAGCCACCTTAGCTACGTCCTTGGACTCGTGAAGAAGGTCGATAAAAATGCTTGAGGTGCTGCGGATGCGCACTGTTCCCCCTGAAATTGGACCCCGCCGACGTGGTGGACTGTTCCGTAAACCGATACTACTGAGGACCGGCGACACCGGCGCCCCGGCGTTCCCCGGAGTGGCTGTATCCGTGGACGCTGGCCTGGCATAACAGTTGGTGCATCCGCGCGCGCCTGTAATCTACGAGCATCAGTCATCCAAGGGGGAACCATGGACTTCAGGCGCGCGGCAGGGCTTTACG
>JBKPJW010000269.1:0-24596 GCA_046730875.1 Actinomycetota bacterium
AGGTAGTAGAGGTAGGTTGAGCCGGCAAGGGTCACGGTGCCAAGCAGGAACGACATGCGGCGGCCCCAACCGTCGGCCACCACCCCGGTAGGTATTTCGAACAGCACCATCCCGGCCGTGAAGAAGGCGTTCGCCGCAAAAGCCTCAAGGTTGCTGAGCCCGGCATCCAGCAGGAACAGGGTGTTAATCCCCCAGATGAACGAGGCCGCAAGGGTATTGCCCAGCGTCAACGTGAGATAGACGCGCTGAATCTTTCGGGCGGCGGCGTTCATCACTGCGCCGTCGGCACCAGGTCGAGGGGCCCGCACGAGCCCATTCTCGTCCCCCATGCGGGCGCGCGCCATATGAGAATGCCAGGCTAAAGGCAGAACGCGAGTGATCGAGCCGAGTCGGTTCGGGTCCTACGTGCCCGTCCGGTCGGTGTGGAACCCCCGCCGGCGGGCGTACTCATGGACCCGGTCAAGGGTGGCGAGCTGTTCGCGCGCCATGGCGGCAAATCCGTCGAAGCGGGACCTGTCCAGTCCCAGATCGCCGGCAAGGTCCTGCAGCGTCTGCCACAGCCCCAGTTTGCCCGTCACGGCAGAGCGCATGAGCTCGGATTCGAGCACGAGCGTCATCGGCGAGCGGTTCACCAGCCGTCCGTTGAGCTTGAGCCGGCCGGCACGCTCCGCGACCCATGCCGCCGCCCGCCGCGGATTTCGGCGCGGCACGCCCAGATCCCCCACCAGTCCGCGTAGGTACTCCCGCTCCTCCCGAATCTGGGTGGCGATCGCCGCGAGTTCGGAGTGGAAGGGAGTGTCCGTGAAGTCGCGGGCCATGCGCTCAATGCGGCCCTGCCCCGCCGTGGCCCCTGCGAGGTGGTCTGCAAGGTAGAGTCCGAACAATTTCTTGTCGACCTTGCCGGAAATCTGCGGTGCCATGAAACCTCCACTCTGATGACGAGTTGCTAAGGAATCACCACCCTACAGGAGCGTCCGGCGCACTCTGAAGTGTCATCCGCCTTGGCAGGAACCCGTCCGGAACCCCGGGGGCATTGCGTAATAAGCATGCTTATGGTCTTCTACTACTGAGTCTGGCCAAGGGCTTTCGACCTCCAACTCTGGGAGCCGAAGTGAAGCAGGAACCTGCGGCGGGCGGGCGGGCGGGCACAAGCGCGCTCCGTCAGGCCCTGAACGACGATTTGGTAGTTGAATACATGGATCTGGCCGAGGCACTTGCCAACCGGTACGTCGCCCCCGGCAGGGAACGGGACGACCTGCAACAGGTCGCCTACCTCGGCCTGGTCAAGGCAGCGCGCGGCTTCGACCCGCGGCGCGGAGGCGCGTTTGCCGCCTATGCGGCACCGACCATCACCGGAGAGCTCAAGCGTTATCTCCGGGATCGGTGCTGGATGGTGCGGCCGCCCCGGCCCATCCAGGACTTGCGAACCGAGATCCTGCGGACCGAGCCTGAGCTGACCCAGGTCCTGGGGCGCAGGCCCACGCACGGCGAGCTGGCGGCGGAGCTCGGAGCAGACGTGGCGGCAGTGCGGGAGGCCATCGCCGCGGCGGCCAGCATGCATCCCGACTCCCTCGACGCGCCGGACAGCCAGGGCGCGGGCCCGGCTGTCCAGCAGACAGGCCCTTCCCTGCGGGACGAACCGTGGGAGCGCCTGGACCAGCTGCTGTGCCTCCGGCAGGCGATCCAGGAGCTGGCGGCCGACGATCGGGAGTTGCTGTACCGCCGCTACTTTTGTGAGGAGAGCCAGACCGAGCTGGGGAAGCGGTTCGGCGTGTCACAAATGCAGGTCTCGCGCCGGCTGGCCCGCGTGCTGGTATCTCTTCAGCGCCGCCTGCTGGACCCGGTTCCGGAGAGCCCAAGACTGTCGATAGCCGCCAGCACGTCCGCCGCGGAGACGCCGAGCAGGGCAGGGTCCGGATCGGCCGCGAACGGGTCGCCCCGCCGCAGCACCGGACGCTCCAGCACCACGTGAGGACCCGGAGGCGGTCCCCATTCATCTGGCCCCACCGGACCAAACATCACGACGGAGGGCCGGCGGTAGGCCGAGGCCAGATGCGCAGCACCCGTGTCCGCTGATACGACGAGCCGTGCCTCTGCCACGACGGCGGCGAACCCGGAGAGAGGTTGGGTGCCCGCCAGAACGGCATCGCAGGGGAGGCCGGCACGTCCGGCGATCCGCAGGGCCCGTTCCCGCTCGGCGACGCTGCCGGTGAGGACCACCGAGTGGCCCGCTCCTGCCAGGCTCCGGGCCACCTCTGCAAATCGTTCCTCCGGCCACAGCCTGCTGGCGAAGGCGGCTCCCGGGTGGACAACCGTGGCGCCCGGTACCGGGCTGGGCCGTGCCGGCATGTTGAGCTGCACGTCCAGCGGATCAGCGTCGATTCCATACCACTGAAGCAGTCGGGTCCAGCGTTCGCGCTGGTGCAGGCCATCCTGCCAGCGGAGGTCGCCGGCACCGGAACCGTGGGACATCGTCACCCGGGCACCAAGTTCAGACACCCTGGCGTTGCTTTGCGGACCGCGGCCATGGAGGTTGACGGCAATGTCCACCCTGCCGGCCCCGATGCCGAGGGAATGGTCTATTCCCGCGGTGGGCAGTAGGTCATACCCTCCGACCAGCGCCACGGCCTCCGACAGCCACCCCGGCGCGGCATAGAGCAACCTGTGGCCGGGAAAGGCGCGGCGCAGGGCGTGCAGGGCGGGTACGGCCACGAGCAGGTCGCCGAGCTGCAGCGCCCTGAGCACCAGCAACGTCGGCCGTGCTGCGGCGTGAGACTTCTCGCCCATTTCCCCGAACCTCGCGTTCTTCGATCGCCCGTGCACGGATTCTATGGTGGCGAGCGCCGATTGTCCCCGGCACGGGGTTTAGCGGCGTCGGTTTCGGGGAACAAGGACTATATGGAGCCACCCCCAAGCCCCCGGCTCAAGGCCGCCCTGTTCGACCGGGACGGAACCCTAGTGCGAGATGTGCCGTACAACGGAGACCCGAAGCTGGTGCAGCCGATGCCCGGCGCCCCGGACGTCCTCCGGCGCGTGAGAAGCCTGGGACTCCTGACCGGGGTCGTGACCAACCAGTCAGGTGTGGCCCGCGGCCTGCTGACGACGGCGCAGGTTGACGCCGTGAACTGCCGGGTCGAGGAATTGCTGGGTCCTTTCGATGTGTGGGAGATGTGCTTTCACGGGCCGGAACAGTCGTGCGGGTGCCGCAAGCCGGCCCCGGGCATGATCCTCAGCGCCTGCCGCAGGCTCGGCGTCGAGCCCGGCGAGGCCGTCTACATCGGTGATATCGGGGCAGACGTCGAGGCCGCGGAAAATGCGGGCTCCTGGGGGATCATGGTGCCCACGGCCCAGACACTGGAGTCGGAAACGGCTGCCGCGGGTACGGTCGCACATGATCTGGCGGACGCGCTGCGGCTGCTGCTCGGGGCCATGGTCAGTGGCGGCACGCCATGAGCCGCGTCCTCGTGGCCCGGCTGGACAGCATCGGCGATGTCCTGCTCGCAGGACCGGCGGTCCGGGCCGCGGCCAACGGCCGGGACCCGGACAGCACGGGCCCGAACCAGGTGGTATTCCTCTGCGGACCCCAGGGCGAGGCCGCCGCGGCGCTGCTGCCGGGCATCGCAGAGCTGTTCGTCTGGGACTGTCCGTGGATCGCCAACCCCGCCCCGGCGGTGTCCCGCGATCACCTCGAGCAGCTCGTGGCCTTCGTCCGGGACTCCAGGATCAGTGCAGCCGTGATCCTGACGTCATTCCATCAGTCGCCCCTGCCGTTGGCCCAGCTGTTGCGGCTCGCCGGCGTCACACACATCACCGGGGCCTCGACAGACTATGCCGGTTCCCTCCTGGATGTCCGGTTGAGGCCCGGCGAAGACTTTCCGGAGGATCAGCCGGAGGCGGAGCGCGCCCTCGGCATCGCCCGGGCGGCGGGGTACAGCCTGCCCCGCGGCGACGACGGACGGCTGAAGATCTCGGCAGTTCCCGACGAACAGGAGCTCGTCGGCGATGGCCCGTACATAGTGGTGCACCCCGGGGCGTCGGCACCATCACGGGTCTGGCCGCCCCTGCACCATGCCGCCGCCGTCGAGCTGCTGGAAGGAGCCGGGCACCGGGTAGTCGTGACGGGCCAGCCGAGCGAAACGGCTTTGACGGCCACGGTGGCGGGACCGTCGGCGTTGGATCTGGGCGGCCGGACGGACCTGAGGACGCTCGCCGGCGTGATTGCAGGGGCGGACGTGCTGGTCACAGGCAACACGGGCCCCGCGCACCTCGCGGCCGCCGTCGGTACGCCCGTGGCCTGCCTGTTCTCCCCCGTCGTTCCCGCGGTGCGCTGGGCGCCCTACGGTGTTCCGCTGGAGCTTTTGGGCGACCAAAACGCGCCATGCCGTCTGAGCCGGGCGCGCGAGTGCCCGGTCCCGGGCCACCCATGCCTCAGTTCGGTCTCGCCAGAACAAGTCGTGGATGCCGTGGAGCGCCTCATCCGGGGGGTTTCCTCGCTGTCCACCAGGCGAAAGGTCCGCCGATGAGAATTCTGCTGTGGCATGTCCATGGTTCCTGGACGGACGCCTTCGTGCGCGGGCGGCATCGCTATCTGCTGCCCACTCTGCCCGATGGCGGACCGTGGGGCCTGGGCCGCGCCGGACGCGACTGGCCTGATTCCGTCGAGGAGGTGGATCTCGGCACCCTCGAGCCCGGCAGCGTCGACGCCGTCGTCCTCCAGCGGCCGGACGAGGCCGGCGAGGTTGCGCGCCTGCTGCGCCGCGAGCCGGGCCGGGACCTTCCGGCGGTTTACGTTGAACACAACACGCCGAAGGGACATGTTCCCTCCACTGTCCACCCGCTGGCGGGGCAGTCCGCCATCCCCCTGGTTCATGTGACCCACTTCAATGCCCTGATCTGGGACAACGGCTCAGCACCCGTCACCGTGATTGAGCACGGGGTGAATGATCCCGGGTACCGCTACACCGGCGAGACACCCGAGCTGGCCGTGGTGGTGAACGAACCCGTGCGCCGCGGCCGCGTGACAGGGACGGACCTGCTGCCACGATTCGCGGATGCCGCGCCGCTCCAGGTGTTCGGAATGGGCGGGGCGGAACTGCCCGGCGCCACCGGACTCCCAGCGGGCCGCCTCCGGATCCGCGGCGATCTGCCCTCCGCGGAGCTGCACCGCCAGATTTCCCTCTGCAGGGCCTACGTCCATCCGCTCCGCTGGACGTCCCTGGGTCTGGCGCTGCTGGAAGCCATGCACTTGGGCATGCCTGTCCTGGCCCTGGCCACAACGGAAGCCAGCCGGGCGGTGCCCCCGGAGGCCGGGGCGATCTCCGGCAGCGTGGACGAACTCGTCTCCTGCGCCCGGCACCTGCTCCGGCACCCGGACGAGGCCCGGCAGCGCGGCCTCGCGGCGCGACACGCCGCACTGGCACGCTACGGGCTGCAGCGCTTCCTCGACGATTGGGACTCGCTGCTGAGCGATCTGCCAACCCAGCCCGGCCGCAGCCGGCTGATCCTCCACCACGTTCGAGAAAGGAGCACCACGTGAAAATCTCCATGGTTTCCGAACACGCCAGTCCGCTCGCCGCGCTGGGAGGAGTCGATGCCGGGGGCCAGAACGTGCACGTGGCCGCGTTGTCCGCCGCGCTGGCCCGCCGCGGTCACGACGTTCGCGTATACACCCGGCGGGATGACACGGCGCTCCCTGACCGCGTCCGGATAGGACCGCGGCTCGACGTCGTCCATATCCAGGCCGGGCCGCCTTGCCGGGTGCCCAAGGACGAACTCCTGCCGTTCATGGGCGAACTGGCGGCCGGGATCGCCCGCGACTGGGGCCCGCGGCCTCCCGACCTCGTGCACGCGCATTTCTGGATGTCGGGGCTGGCCGCCCTTGAGGCGGCGGCGTTGGGCCGTCCGGAATCTGCCGTGCCGGTGGTGCAGACCTTCCACGCACTAGGCACCGTCAAGCGCCGGCACCAGGGCGACGCCGACACCAGCCCTAAAGAGCGCACGTGGCTTGAGCCGGCCGTGGGCCGTTCGGTCGACAGCATCATCGCCACGTGCTCCGATGAAGTCTTCGAGCTCAAGGCCATGGGCATCGACACCGCCAAGGTCTCAATCGCCCCGTGCGGAGTGGAGCTGGAGCTCTTCAGCGCCGAGGGCGCCTCGGAACCCAGGGGCCGGCGCCACAGGATTCTCTCGGTGGGGCGGCTGGTCCCGCGCAAGGGCGTCGACGTGGTGATCGAGGCCCTTGCCCTGCTGCGGCAGGCCGGATGGCCGGACACCGAATTGCTCGTCGTCGGAGGAACCGACAGCACCGGCTCCGACGCCGACCCGGAAGTCGTGCGGCTGTCACGGCTCGCCGCGGACCTCGGGGTGGGCGAGCACGTGGTGTTCCGGGGCCAGGTGCCGAGGGACGCCATGCCGGGGATATTTCGGAGCGCCGACGCCGTGGTGTGCACGCCCTGGTACGAACCATTTGGCATCGTCCCGCTCGAGGCCATGGCATGCGGGGTCCCGGTCGTGGCAGCTGTCGTCGGCGGCCTGGCAGACACGGTGGCCGATCACCGGACGGGGATCCATGTGCCTCCGCGGGATCCGCACGCCACCGCCGAGGCCCTGGCCAGCCTGCTGGCCAGCCCCGAACTGCGCGCCGGGCTTGGCGCCGCCGGGGTGGCCCGGGCCGCCCGATATTCGTGGGACCGAATCGCCGCGGACACCGAGAAGGCCTATCGGCTGACAATCGCTTCCCGCGCGGTCCGCGACGACGAGGGCACGCTAAAGGGGGCTGCGCTGTGAGCGTCTCGTGGGCGGCGGGAACCGCCGCACCGGCCGCCGCACCCGCAACTGCACCGGCCGCCGCACCAGCAAGTCCACCGACTGCTGCACCCATAACTGCACCGACTGCCCCGGCCCCTGCCCCAGCCCCTGCCCCAGCCACCACGGGTACGCCCAGCGCGGAAGCCGCCGTCGCCGCCCATCTCGATGCCGTCCTGCCCGCGCTCGACTCGCTGCGGAGTCAGGCCGGGCGGCTCACCGCCTGGGGCGAGGAACTGGCCCGGCGCCTCCTGGCGGGCCACCGCCTGCTGGTCGCCGGCAATGGCGGATCCGCTGCGGAAGCCCAGCACCTGACCGCCGAACTCGTGGGACGCTTTGACGGCGAACGGGTCCCCTTCTCCGCGATCTCGCTGCATGCCGAGAGCTCGGCAACATCGGCCATCGCGAACGATTACGGCTTCGAAGAGGTGTTCGCCCGTCAGGTCCGGGCGCACGGCCGCGCCGGCGACGTCCTCCTCCTGCTCTCCACTTCAGGCCGAAGTCCCAACCTGCTGCGGGCCGCCGGGGCCGCAGCCGGAGTTGGAATCCTCACGTGGGCACTCACCGGGCGGGCACCTAATGCGCTCGCCTCCATGTGCCGGGAGTGCGTCACGCTCGACGCCGCACCGGCCAGCGCCCAGGAGTGCCACCTGATCGCGATCCACGCCCTGTGCCGGGCCTTTGACGCCGAGATCGCCCGGCTCTCGCCGGGCTCCGTGGGAGAGGGGCGGACATGGAAGTAACCGTGGTGGGCGACGTCCTGCTCGACGTCGATATCGACGGGGAGACCACACGGCTCTGCCCGGACGCACCCGTTCCGGTGGTGGACGTTGCCACCGAACGGTACAGGGCCGGAGGGGCGGGCCTGGTGGCGGCGATGCTTGCCGGCGATGGCCACGACGTCGTGCTGGTCACGGTCCTCTCCGACGACGAGGCTGGCCGCACCCTGGAGCGCCATCTGGGAGGCGCCACCGTCGTCGCCGGACCGTCCGGCGTTCCGACGCCCGTCAAGACCCGCGTGCGGGCCGCGGGGCGTCCCCTGCTCCGCTACGACCAGGGCTGCGGGCCTGCGGTGACAGCCCCGGTCACGGCCGCCATGCTCCGGGCGATCGAGGACGCCGCCGTCATCCTGGTGTCCGACTACGGCAGGGGTCTGACCCGTAACCCCGAACTGCG
Organism: Actinomycetota bacterium; assembly: GCA_046730875.1. GTDB lineage: Bacteria > Actinomycetota > Actinomycetes > Actinomycetales > Micrococcaceae > Arthrobacter. The sequence continues at coordinate 7,981 of JBKPJW010000269.1, forward strand.
CGCCGCCCTGGAACTGGCGGCGGCGCGGATCCCCATGATCTGGGACCCGCATCCCAATGGCGCCCCGCCGGTCCCCGGCGCCGATGCCGTCACCCCCAACCTGGCGGAGGCCCGCACGCTGGCCGCAGCCCTCCGGGACCTGACCGGCGGCGAAAGCGGCGGAAGCGATGGACCCGGAAGCCATAATCCCGCGGACGCCCGCCCTGCGGCGATCGCCGATGCCCTACGAAGGCACTGGAAATCCGACGCCGTCCTGCTCACCCTGGGTGAGCTGGGCGCGGTGCTCGCCCAAGGCGGACACACCACGGAACGCGTCCGCGCCCCTGAGGTTCCTGTCACCGACCCGTGTGGGGCCGGTGACCGCCTCGCCGCCAGCCTGGCCGTGCACCGGCTCCGCGGACTCCCGCTCGGGGAGGCGGCAAAACTCGCCGTCCGGGAAGCAGCCGCGTTCCTCGGCCGTGGCGGGGTTGGCTCGTTGGGCCCCCAGCCACGGCCCGCGCCGGCACAGCCGGCCCTCAGTGATCGGGGCGCCAGCGGTCTGAATTCCGGCAGTCGGGGTACCCGTGACCGGGCATTCAGCGATCCGGTGGCGCTCGCCCGGCAGATCCAGGCGGCCGGCGGCACCGTGGTCGCCACCGGCGGATGCTTCGATCTCCTGCATGCCGGTCATGCCCGAACCCTTGCCGCGGCAGCGGGGCTGGGCGACTGCCTCATCGTGTGCCTGAATTCCGATTCCTCGGTCCGGCGCCTGAAAGGCCCAGGGCGCCCCATCCTTGGCGAGACCGACAGGCGGGAACTGCTCGCGTCCCTGAAAGACGTCGACGCCGTCATGATCTTCGAGGAAGACACCCCCGAAGCATGCCTGGACGAGCTCCGCCCTGATGTCTGGGTCAAGGGCGGCGACTACGACGCAGGCCTCCTGCCGGAGGCGCCGCTCGTGGAAAGCTGGGGCGGCCGGTGCGCGATCGTCCCCTACCACCCCGTCCACTCGACCACCGAGCTGGCCGACTCGCTGGCAAAGGTCGGCTGACCGGAAAGTTCCGGAACGATCCACAATCCCCGCCAACCACGCAACACTCCTGAAAGGAATCAAAATGACCGAACAGACGCTGTGGCCCGGACGGGTCCTGGTGACCGGAGGAGCATCCGGGCTCGGAGCCGCCGTTGTGGAGGCAGTCCTCAAGGCCGGTGGCGTGCCGGTGGTCCTGGACCGCGACATCAGCGCCGTCACCGGGGCGAAAGCCGTCCAGGTGGATGTCGCCGACCGCCAGGCCGTCGAAGAAGCCGTCCGGGAGGCCGCGGTGAGCCTGAACGGGATTGACGCCGTCGTCACCGCCGCCGGAATCGACCGCTGCGGCAAGCTCGAGTCGGTCTCGGCCGAGGACTGGGAACAGGTCATTGCCGTGAACCTCCTGGGCACGGTGTCGACAGTGCGGGCAGCCCTGCCCTACCTGAAGGAGTCACGTGGCCGGGTGGTCACCATTGCCTCTACCCTGGCCAAGCGCGCGCTCCCCGAGGCAAGCGCCTACTGCGCGTCAAAGTTCGGCGTACTCGGCTTCAGCCATGCGCTGGCTGCCGAAACCTCCGGGGAGATCGGGGTGACCGTGATGATCCCCGGCGGCATGAAGACAAAGTTCTTCGATGACAGGCCGGAGCAGTACAAACCGGCGGACGACTCGCGCCTGAACGACCCTGCCAATGTGGCACGGGCCGTGCTGTTCGTCCTGTCCCAACCGGTCGGCTGCGAGGTGCGGGAAATGCTCATCTGCCACGAGGCGGAGAATTCCTGGCCATAAGGGCACAGACGTCGGCGTACACCGCATCCGGCCGGATGCCAGCAATCAGCGGCGCATCGTGCGGACAGCGTTCGGCCGTCCAGCCCACCTGGGTGAGGTCAGCGCCGCAGACCGGGCACCGCGTCATCCAGGACACCTGGACCCGGTGTAGCGCCCGCCCCAGGGGCCCGGCGTTGATGAGGTTCCCGGCCCAGTAGAGACCGACTGTAGGGGTCCCGAGCGCCTGCGCCAGGTGCCGGGGGCCGCTATCGTTGCCGACGACGACGGCACAGCCCTGCAGGAACGCGGTGAGCATGCCGAGGTCCAGTTCACCCGCGAGGCTCGTCACGGGTGCGGCTGTCCGTGCCGCGGCGGCACCGGCAAGCTCCACGATTTCCCGGGCGAGCGGCGCGTCCGCAGCATCGCCGATGACCATCACGCGGCGGCCGCCCTCGGCGCAGGAGCGGGCCAGCTCGGCAAAGTGCTGCACCGGCCAGCGCCGACGGGGGTCTGAGGCACCGGGGTGGAGGGCCACGGGCGCGTCCCGGGCAGGACCGGCGAGCCGGCCCGCACGGCTTAAGTTCTCCGGTGTGGGTTCGAGGCGCGCCTCGAGCACCACAGGCGCCGCGCCCGCAAAGCCGGCCACCTCCAGGGCGCGCAACGGTTCGTGCTGGTAGTAGGCGTAAGGCACCGTGCGCTCCAGCGGCGCCGCATCGGGGGTGCGGGTCCCCACTGTGTGCCGGGCGCCGAGGGCAGTGAGGAACGGGTTGGAGAACCGCCCGCCACCGTGGAGCTGGAGGGCGAGATCGAACCGTTGCGCCTGCATGCGGAGGATAAAGTCCCGAACGGCTGCGGGATCTTCCGGCCCGGGGCGGACTCCTTCGGCGAAAGGCAGGACGGTCACGTTGTCCACGTCCGTGCGCGCGCCCCGGACCAGCTGTTCGTGGACCGGCGTCCCCAGCACGGTCAGGGCCGCACCGGGATATGCCGTCTTGAGCGCCGCGATGGCCGGCAGGGCGAACAGCAGATCCCCGAGCCCCCCGCCGCGCAGGACCGCAATCCGCGAGATGTCCTCGAATTTCGCCAGCACCGGCCCGACTCCGGCGCCCACCACGGCCGCACCCCCGTATTCCGCCCCCTGATCCATAAGCCTGCCCCCTTCCGAGCCTTTCAGATCGTGCTGTCCATCAGCCGGACAGCGCCGGCAGTAGGCCCACCCTAAGTCGTCAGGAGGGTACCGGAAACCCCTCCGAGCATCGGCGCGGGGGTGTAAAAGGCGGCGGCACTGGGTAAGGAGATTGATAGGGAGGTCTCCCGGCGGCTTCCTTCCGCTCGGCAAACCGCAGGCCCGGACCACGCACGGGCGGCCCAGGAAAGGGGATTTATGAGCGGCAAAGCAGAGCGCACGGAAGCGAACCCCAGCCCGTTCACCGCGCAGCGTGCATTGACCGAGTGGCTGCCCCTCAGGATCGCCGAGACCGCCCCGGCGGTCCTCGTGATCGGTGACGTGATGCTCGACGGCTGGTGGGAAGGATCGATCGAGCGGCTCTGCAGGGAGGCCCCGGCCCCGGTGGTCGACGTTCGGCACCGCACCTGGGCGCCGGGCGGGGCCGCCAACACTGCCATGAACCTGGCCGCTCTGGGCGCGCGGGCTGCGCTCGCCGGGACCACCGGCTGCGATGCGGCCGGGGCGGAACTCCGGCGGCAGCTCGACGCCGCGGGCGTCGACATCCGGCACCTGCAGGAGCATCCGGAGATGGTGACCACTACCAAGACCCGCCTCCGCAGCGGCGGCCAGATGCTCGTGCGGTTTGACGACGTCGCGCCCTCCGTCCCGCCGGCCTGCCTTTCCGCCCTGGCGGCGTCCCTGAGCGGTTGCATCGATGACTACGACGCCGTGGTGCTCTGTGACTACGGAAACGGAACCTTGGGCGGCGCTGTCCGGCGCCTCCTCACGGATGCGCTGTCCCGCCGCCCGGGAGCGCTCCTGTTGCTGGTCGACGCCCACGATCCCCGGCCGTGGGCTGATCTGCACCCGGATCTGGCCACGCCCAACGCCAGCGAAGCGGCCACGATGCTCGGCCTCGCCCAGCCCGACGGCGGGAACCGGCAGGACTGGGCCGCGTCCCACCGCGACGAATTGCTGCGGGCCACCGGTGCTGAGGCCGTGGTGGTGACCCTCGACAAGGAAGGGACCGTCCTGTTGCCCGCGTCCGGTCCCGCGCACCGCACCTGGGCGAGGCCGGCAGCCGAGAAGCAGGCCTCCGGCGCTGGCGATACTTTTGTCGCGGCCCTTGCCGTGGGCCGGACGGCGGGGCTTCCCCTGAGCACCAGCGTCGACTTCGCCCAGGCGGCCGCCGATGTGGCAGTCCGCAAGCCGGGCACTTCGGTGTGCGGAGCAGAGGAACTCGGGAGCTACCTGGGGAGCTTCGAGAACAGCGTCATCGGCTCCCGCGACCTCGCCCGGGAGCTGGCACTGCACCGGGCAGAGGGCCGACGGATCGTCCTCACCAATGGCTGCTTTGATGTGCTTCACCGGGGGCACACCAGATACCTGAATCAGGCCAAGCAGCTCGGCGACATCCTGGTCGTGGCCCTCAACAGTGACCACTCGGTCCGCCGGCTCAAGGGCGACGGGCGGCCTATCAACACCGTCACCGACCGTGCAGCCGTGATCGCCGCCTTGAGCTGCGTCGACTTCGTCACGGTCTTCGATGACGCGACAGCCGTTCCCCTGATCGAGGAACTGCGCCCCGAGGTCTACGCCAAGGGCGGTGACTACAGCCCGGAAATGCTCGTGGAGACCAATGCCGTGGAAAGGTACGGCGGGCGGGTGAGCATCCTCGACTATGTCCAGGATCTGTCCACGACCGCCGTCGTGAATAAAATCCGCGGCGGCGCCCCGGCCGGGCAAGGGGAAAACCGGGCGGGGTGACGCCTCCGGGGCCGCCCGGGGAGTCTGCCGGTCGCCCACCCCAGCCGGGCATCAAACCAGTGCAGGTAACCGAAGGAGGAAGCCATGGGTACGGGAGAGAGCATCCGAAAGGCTGCGGAGAACGCGATGAAGGACCTCGCCGGAACGGCGCCTCCGGCGGACGATGCCCACGCCCCCGAGCCGGGCGCGGCCGACGAGGACATCCAGGTTCACTCGTCCATCAGCGAAGGAGCAAATGCGGCAGAAGGCGAGCGCGGGTCAGGGACCGCGGCCCCGAACACGGCCCGTGACGCTGCAGGTGCAGGGGGTGGAGCCGGGCAGGCTGCCGGGTCGGCGGAGCCCGCGGGATCCACGCCGGACGAAGCGGGACAGCCGTCTGCGGATGTTCCGCGCGATGTGCCTGGACCGGCGGGGTTGCCCGACCCGGACCCCGACAAACTGCGGGCAGACGTGTCCGAAGGCGACACAGATCCGTCGACCGGCCTCGGGCGCGGCTGAGCCGCGCCCGAGCGGCGGGCTAAGGCGCGGAGTCGTCCCGGACTGGCCGCTGCGGCGCGGCGTCGGGGTCCATCGCCACGAGCCCGGTGTCGTCCCTTACCTCCGTCAGCTCCTGCGCGACGTCAGGCTTAAGCCAGGACGCCACCACACTGACCCCGCCGCCGTCGTCGCGATCAATCGCGACGTCGATCTCGGAGGCGGACGCCCCCATGTTCAACAGCTCCTCGCGATACGACGCGACCAGCCTCTCCAGGCTTTGCTCGGTCCACTCCCCCGGCCGCATCCTCGTTGAGATTTCGACCGGTTCAGGCTGATACAGCGACATGAGATTCCTTTCTACGGGTCCTACCGGGCGGAGCACGAGCCCATTCTCGCCTCCTTCGCCGGTGCGCGCCAGAGCGGGCGCATCGCAGCGCCGTTGCTGCGGGGCGTTCCGGAGTCCACGCCCCGGTGGCAGACTCTTGTTCAGCGAAGTAGTCACCAGCGAGGAGGAACCCGGTGGCCGACATGGCTGAGGCCGTCTTGCACGACGGCACCACGATTCCCATCCTTCTAAGCGGTGACGGCCCGCCGCTCCTCATCCCCGCGGATCTAAAGCCGCATTCCGGCTCCGAAGCCCAGGCGATGCTCGACTGGGGTGCGGACCCGGACCTGGGGCCCAACCTCGTGTCGGGCCTCTCGGCGTCGCACCGGGTAATCGCCGCCGACTACGAAGGCCACCGGATGGCGCATCCGGCGCCTGATACGCTCACCCCGGAGAACGTCGCCGCCGATCTCCTGGCCATCGCGGACGCCGCGCAGGCCGAAACCTTCGGGTACTACGGGTACTCCTGGCTGGCCCTGTGTGGCCTGCAGCTGGCGATCCGCACAAACCGGCTCTGGGCGCTCATCATGGGCGGATTCCCGCCGCTCGAAGGCCCGTACAAGAGCATGTTGGCCGTAACGAGGGCGGCCCACGCGGCGGCTGCCAAGTCTTCGGAGGAAACGACGGCGGTGAACCCCCCGGTCGAACCCGGCGACTGGGACGCCGCCACCATACAGACGAACGAAGCACAGACCCGCCAGTTCGTCACGCTGTACGAAGCGCTGCAAGACTTCGATGATTCAACTGCCGCACTGGCGCGGGACCTGCCCCGCCTTGCATTTGCGGGCTCCGCCGATCAAATAGTTTACGGACCCCGCTGGGGAGACGTGACCGTGCGAATCGGTGAGCCGCTTGCTGCTCACGAGCACGAGCTCATCGAGTCAGGGTGGGACGTGCAGGTACTCCCGGCTCTGGATCATCTGGGCGCGATGCACAGCGACGTCGTCGTGCCTCTCCTGAAGGCCTGGCTCGGAAAGGTGGGCAGGGAAGGCTAGCAAGCGCCTGTTAGCAACCGGGGCGGTCACTAGCTGGTTGTGCTGTGGTGGTGCCTGTTGTGATTGTGCCGGTGTCCGTTATGGTCCCAGTACCCGTCTTTGTCATGCCGGCAGCCGTCCCGGCCCGTCCACGAACCGTTGTGGTCGTTGTCGTCACGCCAATTGCCGTGGTCGTCACGCCAGCCCCATCCGTCGGCATTGTTATGCCACCGGCTCTCCCCGTCCCACCAGCCATGTTGGGAATCATGCCGGGTGTTGTCCCGCATGTAGTGGCGATGCTCGAATGACGATTGGCTGAATGTGCTGTTGGAGGAGGTAGCAGTAACAGCGGCGCTGGCGGGCACGGCGCTGGCGCCCAGGCACAAAGCCGCTGTCACAGCAGTTGTTCCGATGATGTGCGTAGCCTTGTTCATGAACTTCATCCTTTGGAGGATTCGACCTCCCCACTACTCCTGCTGCCGCAAAACCGGTGCGAACCGGCCCCGGCGGCGACCGCCCGGGCATCCCGGGCGGGCTCCGGACAGCGAAATGGGGAGGTTGATGATATTCAGTGGAGTTGTTCGGCCGAAATTCAGCCGGAATCTGCAGGACCGGTGTCGCCCGGATTGTTGCCCGGAGCACCTTTCCAGTGTACGCACATCTCCGGCCCCCGGGCAGGGACCGGAGGGCGGTTTCTCACCCAAGTCGCGGGCCTCTTTCGCCGCTTCCCCGGGGGGCCTACACTCGTGCACTAATCATGAAGCGGAATCGAGTTCGGGCCCCGTTCCGCTGCTCCCGGAGGGAGCACGGAATCCTGACAGGTCAGCGGGCGGCCGAATCGATCGGGAGAGGCGCCGGCCGGCTGGCGCTAGCCGGTTAGAGGGAGATGGTGGGCATGAGGATCCTCGTCGATCTCACCAAATGCCAGGGCTACGCCCAGTGCGCCTTCCTCGCCCCGGACGTCTTCACGATCCAGGGAGACGAGGCACTGTCCTACGATCCGCACCCTGACGGGGCGCAGGTCACCAGGATTCTGCGGGCGGCCGCGGCGTGCCCGGTTCAGGCCATCGGGCTCGAACAGCTGGACGGGTCGCAGAGCCCGCCGCATCCCGCCGCGATGCCGGAGACGGCTGCTGCCACCGTCCAGGACAGGGGCGGCACGTTTGAGAGAACCGGACGCATCGTCATCGTCGGGGCATCGATGACGGGGCTGCGCGCAGCGGAGCGGCTGCGCGAGGAAGGCTTTACCGGATCGCTGACTCTGGTCGGCGAGGAGCCGCACGAGCCCTATGACAGGCCGCCGCTGTCCAAACAGGTGCTGACCAGGTCGGTGCCCTTCGAAGACACCTCGCTGCCGCGCCACCGGGACATCCGCGCCACCTGGCGGCTGGGCGTTGCGGCGACCGGGCTGGATTTGGCTGCGAAGCAGGTCCACCTCGCCGACGGCAGCCGGATCGGATTCGACAAGCTGTTGATCGCCACCGGCTTGCGCGCCCGGCCCTGGCCCAACCCGGCGGAGGCGGCCCTGACAGGCGTCCTGACATTGCGCACCCGGGAGGATGCCGCAACGCTGCGTAAGCATTTGGCGGGGCGGCCGGCCCGGGTGCTGGTCATCGGCGCGGGGTTCATCGGTTGCGAGGTCGCTTCCGTGTGCCGGGAACTCGGCCTGACGGTCACCGTCGCAGAAGCCGGCCCGGCCCCGCTCGTCGCCGCCCTTGGCGAAGTAATCGGCGCAGTCGCCGGGGAGCTGCAGATCGAGAATGGTGTGGATCTGCGGTGCGGTGTCAGGGTCAGGTCCCTTGAGGGTGATGCCACGGGACATCTGTGCCGGGCTGTTCTATCCGACGGCACAACGCTTGAGGTCGACGTGGCGGTCGCGGCACTCGGCGCCTTACGCAATGTCGAATGGCTTGCAGATTCCGGACTGGCCTGCGGTGTGTGGGGCGTGGCCTGCGACGCCGGCTGCCGCGCCTTCGACGCGAACGGCCTGGTCACCGATGACGTCTTCGTCGCCGGCGACATAGCGCGAGCCCCGCAGCCCATGTACGGCTATCAATACCTCGCCGTCGAGCACTGGGGCAACGCCATCTCCCAGGCCGAGGTTGCGGCGCACAACATGCTCAGCCGCGAAACCGAACGGTGGCCGCACCTGGCGGTCCCGAAATTCTGGTCGGTCCAGTTCGGCACCGAAATCAAGAGCGTGGGGGTGCCCTCAGCCGCCGACGAAGTCGCCATCGTCCAGGGATCGGTGGACACGCGGCGCTTCCTGGCCGTCTATGGCTACAAGGGCCGCATCGTGGCGGCGGTCGCCTTCAACCAGAACAAGTGGCTCGACTTCTATGAACCGCTGATCGAGCAGGCCGCACCCTTCCCGCCGACATTCCACCACATCGACGAGTCAGCCCACGCCCGGCCCGTGCCGGCCGGGTTCAAACCCGCGGCCAGCCCCACCCAGGATGCGACCGTCGTCGTGACTGGCCACGATCCCAATGAACGCCGCGCCAGATTGACCCACCCCGCCGCCGGCGAAATGCCGTCACGGAGACCCACGGAAACCGCCCTACGATCAAAGGAGCCTTCACCATGACCCGGGCTACCACCTGGGAGCAGGTCCTCGATTACTCCAACCGGGCCAACCCCTACCCGTTCTACTCCGAGCTCCGCAAGAACCCCGTGACACGCCTGCCGGATGAAACCTACCTGGTCAGCGGCTACGCCGAGATCGTTTCACTGCTCCACGACCCGAGAGTAAGTTCCGACATCACCCGCAACCCGGCTGCAGCAGCTGCCGGCGCCGCAGGGGACAACGGTGACGGTCCCGCCATGACTCCGACGTTCCTGAGCATGGATCCGCCCGATCACGACAGGCTGCGACGGATCGCCATGCGCCACTTCGGACCGCCCACGACGCCCGGCCGGGTTGCCGGCATGGAACCGCGGATCGCCGAAATCGCCACCGAACTGATCGCTAGCATGGCGGGCCGGACCAGGATCGACATTGTCGATGAGCTGGCATATCCACTGCCCGTCACCGTGATTTGCGAACTTCTCGGCGTGCCCCCCGGAGATGAACAGCGTTTCCGGGTCTGGGTAGACATCGCCCTGGAATCTACCGACCCCGGCCTCGATCCCGAAACGCAGCAAAAGAAAAGAGCCGAGGCCGGGAAGGAACTGCGGTCCTTCATGGAAGACCTGGTGGAGGCCCACCGTCAGACGCCGGGCAACGACCTGCTCTCAGCGATGGCCACGGACGACGGCCCGGAAGGCCGCATGTCCGACGAACAGCTGGTGAGCACCGGGCTGCTCCTGCTCATCGCCGGACATGAAACCACGGTGAACCTCATAGCCAACGGGGTACTGACTTTGCTTCGCCACCCACACGAGCTCAAAAGACTGCGCGAGGACCCCGGGCTGGCCATCCCGATGGTCGAGGAACTGCTGCGCTACGAGCCGCCTGTGCATTTCGTTCCCTTTCGCACAGCCCTGGACGACATCAACATTGCCGGGACGACCATCCCCGCGGGCTCCTCGTTCACCTTGGTCCTGGCCGCAGGCAACCGCGACCCCGCGCGCGTCACCGACCCGGACCTTTTCATCCCGGACCGGCCCAACAATCAACACCTCGGCTTTGGCGGCGGCATCCACCTCTGCTTCGGGGCGCCCCTGGCCCGGCTCGAAGCCCAGATCGCCCTCACCGGATTTGCCGCCAGACTGGAGAACCCGCGGCTTGTCGACGATCCGCCACCCTACCGGCCGAGCCCGTTCCTGCGCGGACCCTCGCACCTGCCCATCGACATCGACCGCATCATCGCCGCTCCTCTCTAACGGACAGCGACCAGACAAGGAATCTATTCGGTGACGCCTGCCGGTCCGGTCCAGGGCCCGCGCCAACTGCCACGGTGACACCTACGTGCCAAGACGGAAGACGTCGGCCTTGAGCTCGTGCCGTCCGGTCTTGCGTTTGCCGGCCGGCGACCCGTACAAGACCAAAGCCGACCTGTCGTCGTCCAGTACGGTGATCCCCTCGGCATGGTCCTCCCCCTTTCCGAAGGGCGTGTCGAATTCGCAGTGCAAGTCGTCCTTGTGCAGAACGGCCTCGGCCTGCGACGTCAGCGCGTCCCGCCAGCGAAACACGGCTGCGCGGCCGTCGAGTTCCATGGTGGGTCCCGCCAGGACGAGCAGGTCATCTCCGTGACGGCACAAATCCCGCACGCCCAGGCCATCAAGACGGAGCAAGTGCTTGCGGTAGCGGCGATTCCCGGCTCCGATCGGCTGGGGCTCGATTCCCGGCCCGTCACCAACCTTGAGCTCTATGACCATCGCCCACCCGCGCAGAACCGGCCCGCGCAGCCCGATGAACACGCGGTCGCCCGCCACGGCAAGGCCCTCGCAGTCAATGCCGTTGTCCTTGCCCGGGATAGCGTGCGACCCGGTTTTCGAGGGTTGTATGAAGTCCCCCACGTGAGGGTCATCCGCCAGGAGATCCAACAAGTCCTCGCTTCGACCGAGACCGAAAACCGCGGGGCCGGCCACAGCGGGGCGCTGCTGCTCGCCTGTCCTGGTGACGCCCGGGCCGAGGAGGGCCTTGGTCGAGACCCGGGCCAATACGCGTCGTCGCTGGCTGACCTCCACTGTCGCCAGGGATTCCTGCGCCTCTGCGGCCGTGGAGTTGTCCTTGACCTGCTTGCGGGCCGAACTGTGCGATCCGACCAGCCAGAGCGTGTCATTTTCGACGTCGAGGCCTTCAATGTCCATCTCGCCTCCGTCGCCAGGCAGCTCGAGGAGATCGGTGAGGTCGAAGCTGCGATGGGCACCGGCCTGGTCGCGCTTCTCAAGGGTGAGCCGCTCGAGGCTGGTGGTCTCGTCGTTAGCTACCCAGAGGTGGGAGCCCTGGCGAGCGATCGCGGAGAGTCCGTCGCGGAGGTCAGCCTTCCGACCGAGGGTGCTGCGCTGATCGAGGACGAGGGTGATTTCGCCGGAAGGCTCGTCCGGCCGCGGCCATCCGCTCATCAGGGATTCAGCCCATCCTCGTCAGCGGCCCCTCGGCCGGCATGAGGGCTCCAATGCTTCATTCCGTCATCATGCACCCGGCAGGCAGGCGAGGCCACTTCCATCTGGCCAAACAGCTTAGTACCCCTGCCAAAGGCCTCCTCAAAGTGTTCGGCCCAAGGATGTCGTCGCGGCACGGCGAGTGGGCGCCGGACCGAGGGCTACGATGTAGCGGTGCACGTCCAATCCAACAAATGGCATCCCTCGTCCGCTGTATCGGAGCAGGCACCCGGCGTCTTTTTCGTTGAGGGACCAGCTTCTAACTGGATCGTGGTCCGCGACGAAACCGGGTTCATGCTCATTGACAGCGGTTACCCCGCCGACTGTCCTCTGGTCCTTGAGTCCATTCGCCACATGGGCCTGCATCCAGCCGACGCTCAGGCGGTGCTCATCACCCACGGTCACGTCGACCACACCGGCTCCGCGGCCTACTTTTCCACGTCATACGCAACGCCGATCTTGTGCGCCCCGGAAGAACTGGCTCATGTCCAGGGGAGGGAAAAGCACCAGGTCACGTTCGGTCAGGTGATCGTCCGGGCTTGGCGCCCTCGCGTCTTCCGCTGGATGATGCACGCCATCAAGGCAGGATCCCTGACGGCGAAGCCTGCAACCCGGGCCCAGGCCTGGGACAGCGAGAGGCTCCGGGGCCTGCCCGGCAGTCCGGAAGCGATCCTGCTTCCCGGTCACACTCCCGGCAACGCCTCGATCCTGCTTCCCGAGGCAGGAGCGATCGCCGTAGGTGACTCGTTTGTTGGCGGCCATCCGCTGAGCCGAAAAACCGGACCGCAGATGCTCCACCGGATGTACCACACAGACCCCGCGGCGGCACAGGCTGCGACGCACCGCCTGGACCGGGTCAACGCCGCAGTGGTGCTTCCCGGCCATGGCCCTGCGCTGCGCATGCCCCTGGCCGAGGCTTTGGCGGCCCTGCGAAGCTAGGCTCCCCGGCCCGGCCCAGGGGCAGGGGCAGGGCAACAATCAGCGCCCAGGAATCGGGTTTTCATCGCGACCGTCTGACCACCATCGCGGAGCCGCCGCCGCGCCGCACCGGTTCAGCGGCGGCGATCATGCGTCCGTCCGCCTTGAACTCGATGGCTGTTGCCGCGCCGATCTCCGCCGCGGAGGTCGACGGCGCACCCGGCGTCACGAGCTGATGACCGTACGGTGCCAGCCGGCTTCCGTACGCGGTGATGAACTCCGATTCCGCGGTGACCGTTGCCGCGTTCCGCTGCGCAGCGCGGGGCGCAGCGATCGCCGCAGAGATACTCATGCCCAGATCCACCCGGTTCAGGATCGTCTGCAGGACGGTGGTGATGATGGTCGAGCCACCCGGGGAGCCGAGCGCGAGGAACGGTTTGCCGTCCTTGAGGATGATGGTCGGGGACATCGAGGAGCGCGGACGCTTCTTCGGCTCAATCCGGTTCGGATCGGTCGGATCATAGACGGCAGAGAAGTCGGTCAGCTCGTTGTTGAGCAGGAACCCGCGGCCCGGAACCACGATGCCGGACCCGCCCGTCTGTTCGATGGTAAGCGTGTACTCAACCACGTTTCCCCACTTGTCCGCGACCGTCAGGTTGGTCGTCGAGATGTTCTCCGTGTCCCTTTCGACCGCAGGCACGGCAGCGGCGGCGGGGCACACGCCGTCGTACGAGGCCACATCCCCCGGCGGGACGGGCTTCGTGGCCGCGCGCCGCGGATCGATCCGGCACAAGCGCTCCTTACCGAAGCGCGGGTCAGTGAGCGCGGCGGTAGGGACGTCGACAAACGCCGGGTCGCCCACGTATTTGCCCCGGTCCGCGAACGCCAGGGCGCTTGCCTCGAGGTAATGGTGCAGGGCGTCGGGCGTGGACATCTCGGAAAGGTTGAGCGGGTCGAGGATGTTCAGCGCCTCCCCGACGGTAGTGCCCCCGCTACTCGACGGCGCCATGCCGTAGACGTCCAGGCCCCGATAGTCCACATGCGTGGGGGCCTGATCGAGGACGCTGTAGGCGGCGAGATCGGCCGTCGTCATGGAGCCCACGGGAACAGGCAGCGCCGTCCCGGGGGCCTTCGGCGGAGCCTGGACGGTGGCCGCGATTTCCGCGGCAAGCGCGCCGCGGTAGAAGCCGCGCCCGCCCAGCCTGGCGAGGTGCCGGTAGGTTTCGGCGAGTTCGGGGTTCCGGAAGACACTGCCGACGGCGGGTGCGTCGCCGCCCGGCAGGAATAGCTTGCTCGTCGAGGTGAACGCCTCGAACCGGGGCTTGTTCTCCAGGGTCTGGAGGCGGAACGTGTCATCGACCACGAAGCCCCTGGTCGCGACCTTGATGGCAGGTTTAAGGGCATCGGCGAGGCGCAACGTGCCCCAACGGTCGAGGGCGCGCTCCCAGGTGGCGGGCGTGCCGGGGACGCCTACGGAGACGCCGCTGGTGACGAGGTCCGGAGTGAAGGGGTAGGGCTTCCCGGTCGACGGGTCGATGAATGCGTCGTGCCGCATCGCCGCAGGCGCAGATTCACGGCCGTCGATGGTGCCGACCCTGCGGGACTTCGCGTTGTAGAACACGAAGTAGCCTCCGCCGCCGATCCCGGCACTGTACGGCTCGGTTACTCCTAACGTAGAGGCAGCGGCGACGGCGGCATCCGCCGCATTCCCGCCCTTCCGGAGGATCTCAATCGCCGCCGCCGAGGCCTCCGGATCCACGGTGCTCACCGCACCGCCATAGCCGATGGCGGTCGCGGTCTTTTCAGTCTCCCGGGGGTCGGCGAGGGCGGGGGCGCCGACAGTGCCGCTGGCCAGGCTCAGGGCCAGGGCCGCCGTGAGCGCAGCGAGTCGACGTCGCGCATGTGGCATGTCCGCTCCCGGGTGAGGTGATGCGAGTTGACGGTGGAGTCACCGTACTCCTCCGCGGTGCGACACTCAACACTTTCCGGGCGTTTAGGCCGAGCTGTACTGGCTGAGGGTCCTAACCCGCCTGCAGGGAGCCGAGGTGGCCCTTGCGGCTTTGCGGCGCCGGCCTCTGCAAGAGGGCCGCCAGACCAGGCGACGGGGCAACTCGTCGGTAGGATTCATATGGTGACCATCTCCGATTCCCGGCTCCAGCCAGTTACCGTGTCCGTTGCCCGCACAGTCCAGCCCGGCCGGACACGTCAGGCCAGCGCCTGGGCGCATGCCGGCCAGGAACTCGCCCGCGAATGGCCCGGCTATCTCGGCTCCGGCTGGGTGCGTTCAGCCGCGGACTCCAACGAATGGCACATGCTGTACCGCTTTGCCAACGCCGGCCTGCTCAACGACTGGGAGCAGTCTGAGGAGCGGCGCTGGTGGATCGACAGCGCGGCGAACCTAGTGGAAGTCACGCAGATCGAGCGGCGCACCGGCATTGAAGGCTGGTTCTCGCAGCCCGGGGACGTCAGCCTCAGCGTTCCCGAGACAGTCGTGCCTCCCCGGTGGAAGCAGATGGTCAGTATCTTTCTGCCCTTTTTCCCACTGAGTCTGCTCGCCAATTTCCTGCTGCACCCGCTGACTCAGGAGTGGCCCCTCGCGTTCCAAGTGCTGCTGGCCACCTGTCTCCTCACGCCACTGATGACGTATGTCTTTCTTCCGGTCACCACTCGACTGTTGGGCCCCTGGCTCCGCAAGAAGCGCTGACGAAACGCCCGCCGACTGCCTTGTGGGCTCTCCCTTACCCTGCCCCGGGAAGGGAGACCTCAACAACTCCATCCACGATGCGTGTGCTGAAGCGCGGCTGGCCCGCTGTCGCCGGTCCGCCCAAAACTTCTCCGCTTCGCAGTGAGAAGGCGCTGCCGTGCCATGGACAGACAACGCAGGCCTCCCCGCGTTCTTCGAGCTCGCCCTCGTGGAGGGGACCGGACAAGTGGCTGCAGACGTCCGACAAAACGTGGACGACCTCGCCTTGGCGGAAGACGAGCAGCGGCATCTCGGCCACCGTGCGCCGCTCCAGCTTGCCTTCAACGAGCTCGTTCAGTGGCGCCAGGGAATGCCAGCCGACAGGGAAACGATGCGGAACATCCTCACTGTGATTCACTCCGGCGGCCTGCCGGTAGCTGAGGTGGCCGCCGAGGAAACCGGCGGCCGCCAGCGTCGCAAATCCCAGATAAGCGAGCACCTTGCCTCGTGGCTGCCGCCCGCGCGACCGTTCCACCAGCGACGCGAGGTAAAGTGCGGTAGCCGTGAGGTTGCCCGCGGCGTGAACCAGGCCCACACGCTGTTGCTGTTCGTGCAGGTCCGACCAATCGGTGAAGCCGGCGACAGCGGAAGGGACCGCCGTGACCGCTCCAACGCCAATCAAGATGCCGGCCGCCCGCTCGCTCCCGGGTACAGCATCCAGGATGGCGGCCGACGTCCACGCCCCCATCGGTATCTGGACTCCAAGGGGGTGAACCGGATGTCCCAAGGGCACCCCGTGGAGCACATCGCGGAGCCACGGGAACCGGATGATCGAGTTCACGGTTCCTTTAACTCCCGCGACCAAAGGATCCAGCCAGACACTGTCCTCCAGACGCGACACGAGATTCAGCAGCGGCAACTCTTTCATGTGCTTCCTCCATCATCGGATCGTTCAGCTGAGCCTAATTTCTCGGCACTCATCTGCACAGCCCCCGGAGGAACGTATTAGTCACCGCGCTTGACGTCGCGCTCTCTTTCCAAAGCGTCAAGGACCAGGTCCAGGCCAAAGGTGAATTCATCGGCGTAGTCGTAGCCGGGCCGGAGTACATGCTTGGCCATGAGCTCATGGAGGTACGGGTATTCGCTGGCTGGCAATTGCGCAAGCATGGCGTTGGCCATGGCGGCGGCCTGTTCTTCCGTATCGAAGGGCAGTGATTTTTCCTGCTTGGCGTAGCCATAAACGTAGCTGTCGAGCGCGGAGAAAGCGTGGGCCGTCATGGCCAGAGAAAATCCGCCGTTCCGGAACGTGCCGAGCACCCGGTCATGGTGCCGCAGTGTTCCTGGTCCGGGGCTGGTGGCCGAATCCATGAGCCCGTTGGCCCACGGATGGCGGACGAGGACTTCCCGCACGGAAACGGAC
>JBKPJW010000270.1:0-2283 GCA_046730875.1 Actinomycetota bacterium
CGCTCAGACCGCGCTGCCGACGACGGTAGTGTGGGCCCCCGCCATGACCGCCTACAACTTTGGCCACGGCCACCCCATGGCGCCCGAACGCATGGATCTCACGGCGAAGCTGGCCGGCAGCCTGGGACTGCTGGACCTGGACCACGTGAGGGTAGCGGCACCGGAAGTCGCCGCCGACGCGGACCTGCACGCCGTCCACAGCCCGGAGTTTGTGGCAGCCGTGCGGCGGGTGAGCGAAAATCCGAACGTCCCCGACCACGCCAGGGGACTGGGAACCGAGGATGACCCCGCGTTTGCCGGCATGCACGAGGCCAGCGCCAGGCTGGCCGGCGGCTCCCTGCTGGCGGCCGCCGCCATCCTGGACGGCAGCGCCGTACGGGCCGTGAACTTCGGCGGCGGGATGCACCACGCGTCCCGGGACCGTGCCAGCGGTTTTTGCATCTACAACGACGCCGCACTCGCGGTCCAGAGACTGCTCGACGGCGGCGTTCGGCGCGTAGCCTACATCGACGTCGACGCGCACCACGGCGACGGCACCCAAAGCATCTTCTGGGACGACCCGCGCGTCCTGACTGTTTCGCTGCACGAGTCCGGGCTGACACTCTTCCCGGGCACAGGATTTGCCAATGAGATCGGCGGCCCGAACGCGCAGGGCAGCGCCGTGAACGTCGCACTCCCGGCGCGCACCGCCGACGCCGGGTGGCTGCGGGCCTTCCACGCCGTCGTGCCCCAAGTCATTGGCGCGTTTGAACCGGAAGTCATCGTCAGCCAGCACGGGTGCGACTCGCACCGGCTTGACCCGCTGACGCATCTGAACATCAGCGTGGACGGCCAGCGGGAGGCCGCCACGGCCATCGGCAACCTCGCTGCCCGCTACTGCGACAACCGGTGGATCTCCACCGGGGGCGGCGGCTACAACGTGGTCAGTGTGGTGCCGCGGTCCTGGAGCCACCTGATCGCCGTCGCCGCCGGCCGGCCGGTTCCGCTGCGCACCCCGGTTCCTGAGGAATGGCGCAGCTACGTCAGAGACAAGTACGGGGCCAAGTACGGTGTGGAGCCTCCGGAGGTGATGGGCGACGACGTTGACCTCTGGTGGCGCTCCTGGGAGGTCGGGTTCGACCCCAATGACGAGGTGGACCGTGCAGTGATGGCCACCCGCAAAGCAGTCTTTCCCCTGCACGGACTGGACCCCTGGTTCGACTAGGTGCCGGGCCGTCGGCAGGCCCTGTCCTAGGCAGTAATTCGTGGATGCCATCTGGCGTATATGTCGCTAGTGTGGAGGACATGGTGACAGACGACGTATTTGCCGTCATTGCTGAGGCAACCAGGCGCGACATTCTGATAGCCCTCCGCAAGGGGGACAAAGCGGTGGGGGAACTGGTCCAGGAGCTTGAAGCAAGCCAGCCCACCATCTCCAAACATCTCAAAGTCCTCCGCGAAGCGGACCTGGTGAGCATGCGCGCCCAGGGGCAGAAGCGCTACTACACGCTCAATCCCAAGCCCCTCGCCGGGATCGCCAACTGGCTGCACGAGTTCGACGTCGGCCCGGCCGCGACCGTGGACGCGCCCGCCCGGCAGGTCGAAGCCAGCCCTGCGGCCGCCCCGGCCAGCCCGGCCGCGGCCGCCCCCGACAGCCCGGCCGCAGCCGTTCCTGACAGCCTGGCCGCGGCGGCCAGCCCGGAAGCTCCGGCTGCCCACGCTGCCGCGCAGCCCGCCGCAGCGCTCGCGGCCCGCCCCGCCGGCAGCCCGTTGAGCCCCGCCGTCGTCATCCCGGTGGGAACGGCAGGCGAGGACAAGATGCCCCAGCAGATCGGGCGAACCGTGGGCCGAGCGGCCACCAAGGCCGCAGACCTCCTCGCCAACCTGCCCAAGTTCGGCCGCAGGAAGTAACCCAACTGACTCGCAGCAGGGGCCGTTCTGGACGTCCAGAACGGCCCCTGCTGCGAGTCAGTTGGGCGGGCGGGCGGGGCACTTACCTGGTGAGGATCCGCACGTGCTCGGGGTTGAGGTCCGCGAGCCGGGTGACGCCGAGCAGGGCCATGGTGCGCTGCATGTCCTTTTCCAGGATCTGGAGGGCGCGGTCGACGCCGTCCCGTCCGCCGGCCATGAGCCCGTACAGGTAGGCCCGGCCGATCAGGGTGAAGTCGGCGCCGAGGGCCAGGGCGGCGATGATGTCCGCGCCGCTCATGATGCCGGTGTCGAGGATGATTGCGGCGTCCGAGTTGTCCTTGCTGAAGGCTTCCTTGACGTCCGGCAGCAGGTGGAACGGGATGGGCGCACGGT
>JBKPJW010000271.1:0-4579 GCA_046730875.1 Actinomycetota bacterium
GACAATAACCCTCGAGTCAGCGGATCCGGACGTCCACCCCCGCATCGATTTCAACTACCTGTCCAATGAAACAGATCTGCGACGCATGCGCGAGGCCGTCCGTGTTGCCGTTCGGCTCCTAAAATCGCGGGCCTTCGAGCCAATATTTGAACGACTCACAGAACTGACAGAGGACACCCTGCAAGATGACGGACTACTTGACGTCTGGATGCACGCACATTTGGGAACAGCGATACACCTTTGCGGAACCGCCAAATTTGGCCCGGAAGGTGACCCAGATGCTGTGGTCGACCAATACGGCCGCGTACACGGTGTGGCAGGGCTGAGGATAGCCGACACGTCCATTCTGCCTACGGCCCCAACTCGAGGCCCCGCGGCCACGGCCATCCTCATCGGGGAGCGGATAGCCGACTTCATCCGCCGAGACAGCGTGACTTCGCGACGAGCTCCAGCAGCACACTGGGCTCCACACCGACTCGCAGACGGGTCCTCTGGAAACCCCTGTGAGCTCTGACTCCCAAGATCGCGGAGATACCGACACACGGAAACCCGCCTCTTGCTTGTTCCATGGCCGCACCGTAAAGTGATCTCAAGCACATTTATGGCACCGTATGCCATAAACCGCAAGCGTCGGATATCAGCGACGGTGAGCTGCCGGCAATAGACAGGAGTGAAGCGATGTCAAGTCTCTTCATGGCGCTTTTCGGAATGTTCCTCGTCCTTCTCGCTCTGGGTCTCTGGCTGATGCGCGGCGCATCCGAACGGGCTCAGCCGCTTGGGACGGCCTTACTTTCGAGCAGGCCGGCTGAGTATGCGATCACTGCGAGGAGTGCAGCCGTCTTAGTTGCGGGCGTCGGATTGTCGATCATCGCATTGTCGGTTCCCGGCCTCTAGTTCGCTCGGGGTTCCCTGCGGAGCCAAGGCGATGACGCGCGCTGCTGGTAGCCGCCGCAGCGGGGATCTGGACCCTGAGTGGGCGGATTGGCCAGCTCTGCCCGAACCGCGGGCGAGCTCACAGGCGTTCATCCTGCCCCGTCCATCCGCAGCTTCGTAAGGACCATTCCGAGTGAAAATTTTCATCGATGCCCGCTTCACCCGCACGAATCACCATGACGGAATCAGCCGCTACAGCGCAAGCCTCATCACCGCTGTCTCCAAAATCGCCGACGTGTCGATGCTCATTAGCGATCCCCGGCAGCTGGCCCTGCTGCCCGATGTCCCGAATACGCTGATCAGCAGCCCCCTGTCCCCGGCGGAGCTCTTCGTGGCTCGAAAAATCAACAGCCTGGGAGCGGACGCGGTCGTGTGCCCCATGCAGACCATGGGGACGTGGGGACGCAAGTACGGCCTGGTGCTGACCCTTCATGACCTCATCTACTACCAACACCCGACACCGCCGAGCTTCCTGCCGGGCCCTGTTCGGATTCTGTGGCGCCTATACCACAAGGCGTTCTGGCCGCAGCGGCTCCTGCTCAACCGGGCCGACGTCGTCGCCACCATCAGCCGGACCACTGAGGCACTAATGGCCAAGTACCGGCTGACCAGCCGACCGGTACGCATAGTCGGCAACGCGCCGCAGCCGGCCCAGCGGCAACGCGACCCTGCGTCGGCTCCGGAAAAAACGCTGCTCTACATGGGTTCGTTCATGCCCTACAAGAATGTCGAAACTATGCTGGCCGGAATGGCCGGCTTGCCTGAGTACACGCTGCATCTCCTCAGCCGGATCACTCCCCGCCGGCACGCCGAGCTCGAGGCCAGAATCCCCGCGGGAGCGAAGATCGTCTTCCACAACGGCGTTACCGACGACGAATACACGGCACTACTGAACCGCACCACCGCGCTAGTCAGTCTGTCAAAGACCGAGGGATACGGACTCCCCTTGGTGGAAGCCATGGCTCTGGGTACGCCCGTGATTGCCAGCGACATCCCAATTTTCCGTGAAGTGGGCGGGGACGCCGCCACCTACGTTGATCCTGGGTCGGCGGCAGAATTTTCCTCCGCCGTGCGGGGCCTCGGCGACGGGCAGCACTGGCAGGACATCTCCCGGCGCTCGGTGGCACGCGCAAACGAGTTCAGCTGGGACGAGTCTGCGCGCCAACTGGTGGATGTCGCAGCAGAAGTAGCAACGCTGCGCCGCAGGTGATCGCTGGAAGCGCACCCTCCGGGCTCGAGAACAGGCAGCGGCAAAAGAATTCCGACGCCCTGAAGCCGGTTCGAAAGCTGCACAACCTCGTCTGCAGGCCATAACCTTAACGACTTTCCGGCGCCTGCACTCGCCGCTGGCGGGGCGGGAGCGTAATTTCGGCGCTCAGAAGCAACCGGTGATGGCTACCCATGCTGAAGGAGCCTAGCGGGTGTGTCCGATCCCGTTCCGGAAGCGCTTTCCCATCAGAATTTTTCTAGAATACACGTCGCCGACGCACACCAAGCGTTCATACTGCCATAATTGTACGGTTTTACCGAACGAAACCGTGCTAGTGTACTTGTGCTGCGCGTTTCAGCGTATCCTCAGCATCCCTGCGAAGGCTTCCTAGCTGAAGTTGCCGGCGCCATCATTCGCGTCGCAGGCTCTATCGCGCATCCAAAGCATCTATGGCCAATATTCATTGTCGTTCTCCGCCACTTCGACGTCGGGGACTGCAAAACCTTGGAAATGGTTTCAGTCCCGCGCGGGTTGAGCGGAAGGTGCGCTTTGGATCGATTAGCTGGCGCGTCGTTGAAAACGCAGAAGCCGTTTCGATCATTGACGCGGATTCCTCCGATCTTGGCGAAGTTTTGCGGGCCGCTGAGCGGTGCCGTGGCCTGGCTGTTTGCCTATGAAGCTTCAGTGAGTAAGGCCCTCGGCGTCTCACCGGCTTGCTCGAGGCCGGCGCTGGAACCGGCCTCGAACACTCATTTGGCGGCCATGTTTCGCACGGCCCTGCTCTCGGTCCATCCGTGATCTCCAGCTCTCCGTCGCGGCGCAGCAGCGGCACCAGCACCGGCAGCATCGGGGACAGAAGCTTGCCGGCAGGGGCCCGCAGCACCGCCCAGCACCTAATCAGAGGATCCCCCAGATCAGGACCGTATACCGGCGCTCTTCCGTGCCTGGGTTTGACGGTCTTCAGGACCAGAGGGTCCCGCAAGCCGCCCGGGCGTAGCCTCGGTGCCAACCGGTCAACCCGATCAACTCGTTCAGGATCCGGGATTTTCTGGCACAGTCGGCGCCCTTATACGCGAGAGCCTTGTACTTCGTCACAGCCTGCCGTTTGGGCCATCGTTAGCTCCATGAAAACGGGTACATCCCTCAAACCATGCGGCTTAAGAAAACCACGCCGCTACGCGGAGGTTTCCCACTGAGGCATCACATCGGGCCACGCGAAAGTCTTCAAGAGTCAACGGGGGTCTTGACTGTTCGGTGGGACCGCACTAACGTTGCCTTAGAACGCACAATCGTTCGGTATCGACCAACATGAACCTCCTCCCCAGCTAGGGACAACGTTCTGATCGACCAAACATTGATGCGTCGCGGCAGCGGCGGGAGTTGTGGCTCCAGCGCATGGAAATGCACTGAAGCTTGTAAGCACATCCAAGAAATGGCCGTCTTCACCATGCCGATGAACGGTTGCGCCAGCGCAACAACAGCAGACATCCCAATGGACTGGTTAGTCCACACCAAGAACTTAGAAGGGGCATCATGACCGAGTTGATCGCCATGCTGACGCACGCCGACAAAACCGTCGAGAACGCTCGTGCTGTCTTCAATAGCGCCGTCGAGGCACCCACCGAGCACTGGGGATTCAAAGACACAGGACTCCCGCAGAAAGAGCTGACACTGCTAGCCCGCGACATGAAGCAGGCAGGCAAGACAGTGCACTTTGAATCCCTTGAGGAGGAAGAGTCGGCGTGTTTGGCAGCCGCACAATTCGCCATCTCCGAGGACCTTGACTACCTCATCGGCATGGCGTATCACCCGTCTGTCGCCGACCTCCTGTCGAGTTCAGGAGTCCGCTACCTTCCGACTTGCGGCGCTCGAAGCGGAGTCCCGCGAATGCTTCATGGAACGATTTCAGAGATCATCGCTGACGCACGATCGGTCCGTTCGAGCACAGACGGAGTGACCTTGTCTCTCTATCGATGGACAGACGGCGACCCCGCAGATCTCGGTGAGGCTTTCGTCCGAGAGGTTCCCTCTCCGGTGATCGTTACGGGATCCATCAACAGCAAGAAGCGTCTTGACGAGATCGCACGGTTGGCGCCATGGGGGATCACCGTAGGCTCGGCGATCTTCGATGACGCGTTCGGCGTTGGTTCCTTCGACTCGACCCTTAAATGGATGCGTGAATACCTGGACGTCCGCGAAACGCCACGTCTCTGACGCCTGGTAGGACTTCGTCACGTAGTTTCCCGCTGCCGACACCAGTGGCAGCGGGCGATGGTGCGGACGACAGCAACCTAGAAACCATGAAAACCCGAAGGAGAAGAGATGAAAGCCATCGTCCTGGAAGCTGAATGGGCGCCACGCAATGGGGCCAAAATCAGCGACGCAGACGCTGCCCGGCAATGGGCGTTCAATGCCAGCCAGGTATACCGCAACCCC
>JBKPJW010000272.1:0-6961 GCA_046730875.1 Actinomycetota bacterium
TGGACGCGGAGTTTCGTATCAATTCGCCCCGGGGCCACGGCTACGACGCCGTGGAAGCCATGGAGGCGTTCGAGCGCAACGAGGTGGACGTGTTTGTGTCCATGGGCGGGAACTTCTCGCTGGCGTGCTCGGACACCGAAACCCTGGAGGCCGGGATGCAGCGGATCGGCCTGACCGTGCACATATCCACCAAGCCCAACCGCTCCCACGTCGTGCACGGCCGCACCTCCCTGATCCTTCCCACCCTGGGACGGACCGACAAGGACGACAAGCACCCCACGGGCGCCCAGTTCCTGTCGGTGGAGGACTCCATGTCCGTGGTCCACTCGACCCAGGGCAGGCTGCAGCCGGTGTCCGAGCACCTGCTGGCCGAACCGGTGATCGTGGCCCGGATGGCCGGGGCCACCTTCGGCGAAGACCACCCCGTGAACTGGAAGGCCATGGCCGAGGACTACGACGTGATCCGGGACCATATCTCCCGGGTCCTGCCGGGGTTCGAGGACTTCAACACCCGCGTCCGGTCCAAGAACGGCTTCGTGCTGCCCAACCCGCCGCGGGACACTCGATCCTTCGCCACGGACATCGGCAAGGGCCGCTTCACGGTCAGCCCGCTGGAGTATCTGACCCCGCCGGAGGGCCATCTGGTCCTGCAGACCATCCGCAGCCACGATCAGTACAACACCACCTTCTACGGCCTGGACGACCGGTACCGCGGGATCTCGGGCGGCCGCAGGGTAATCCTGGTGCACCCGGAGGACCTGGCGGAACTCGGCTTCCAGGACCGGGACCTGGTGGACGTGGTGAGCACCTTCCGGGGCCACGACCGGCAAGCCGCCAAGTTCCGGCTGGTGGCCTACCCGACGGCCAAGGGCTGCGCCGCGGCGTACTTCCCCGAGGCCAACGCCCTGGTCCACAAGGAAAACGTGGCCCGGGAGTCCAACACCCCCGGCTTCAAGGCCATGTTCGTCCGGTTCGTGCCGCATCGCGCGGCCTCCGTCGCCGGTGCGGAAGCGGAGGAGGCAGAAACCGGCGGGGCAGAAACCAGCGGAGCATCCGGCCGTGAGGCGGCTGCCCTCGCCTAGCCTGCTGCCGTGCCCGGAGCCTCGTCCGAGGGCCGGGCTTTAGGCATGCCGGGGCGCGGCGCCTCCAATCTGGTGCAACAGCTTGTGCACCAGATTCGGAGCTGGGATGACCGCAGCGTCAGGTAGAGCCTGGGCACTCCACCGCACCTGTGATCCGTGGAGAGCTAAGCCAACTCCTCGCCGCTGACCTGCGCAATCGTTGTCGAGAACGGTGTTCGGGCACTATGCTCGGCGACGGGGGAGTCGGTGAGCCGGCTCAAAGACTGGGGGAAAATTGAACAAGAAGACCATCCGCCTCGGCGTCGCCGTGGCCCTCACCGCACTGTCACTGGCCGCCCTCGCCGTTCCGGCGCAGGCCGATACCTGCGGCCCGGTCATCGACTCCGTCGAGATCTGCACGACCTACGACGGATCGAGGAGCTACCCGGTGCTCGTCAGCTCGGCCGTCAGCGGCCCAAGGCCGGGCATCGACGGCGCACTCGTGGTCGGCAACACGCTGACTGTCTATGACGGCTCCTGGGATCCCGTGGACGCGACGCTCACGCACCAGTGGCTGCGCAACGGCATCCCGATCTCGGAGGCCACGGCTTCGACGTACAAGGTCCGGACGGCCGACAGGGGCAACAAGATCACCGTCCGGGTCACGGGCTCCCGGCTCGGCTACACCACCGTCTCCCGGACCAGCGGGGCGCGCATCGCGCAGTGACACAGTGCGCAGTGACATAGTGCGCAGTGCCACAGGCCGGTAACGCCTGGACGTGCTTTCGAGGTGCGGGAGCCCTGATTGCGGCCTTCGGGCTCACTCCTTCAAGCAAATGAACGGCCCCGCTTCCCTGAGGAGGCGGGGCCGTTCACATACGGGCTGGGAGCTGTTGCGGTGACGCCGTCAGCCTCGCAGCCGCTCCATGCCGGGGTCGAACAGCGGCTCGGCCGTGACGGTGGCCGCGAGGCGCTTGCCGAAGTATTCGATCTCCACGGCGTCACCGATCCCGACGCCGGCCGGCAGCCAGGCGTAGGCGATCGGCTTGCGCACCGAGTAGCCGTACGCTGCGCTGGTGATGTATCCGGCGGCCTCGCCGTTGACAAACACGGGTTCCTTGCCAAGCACTATGGACGTTCCGTCGTCCACGGTCAGGCACCGCAGGACCCGGTCAGTCGGCTGCTCCTTGCGGGCGGCCAGCGCGTCACAGCCCACGAAGCCCGTCTTGTCCTTGGCGATCGAGAAGCCCAGGCCGGACTCGTAAGGGTGGTGCTGGGACGTCATGTCCGTGCCCCATAGCCGGTAGCCCTTCTCGAGCCGCATGCTGTTGAACGCGCCGCGCCCGGCAGCGATGATGCCGTGCTCCCGTCCGGCCTCGAAGAGGAGGTCCCAGAGCTTCAGCCCGTATTCCGCCGTCGTGTAGAGCTCCCAGCCGAGCTCGCCGACATAGGAGAGCCGCATCGCCGTGACCGGAATGCCGCCTACCGAGATTTCCTTGGTCCGGAAGTACTTGAGGCCGTCGTTGCTGAGGTCGTCCGTGCTGACCTTGCCGATCACTTCGCGGGCCAGCGGCCCCCACAGCCCGATGCAGCACGTGCTCCCGGTGATGTCGGAGACGTGCACCCACTGGGCGGGATCAGCGGCCGACTGTTTCCTGGCCTCAACCCGCAGGTAGTCGAAGTCCACGTTGCTGTTGACGCCGAGCTGGAACTGTTCCTCCGCGAGGCGGGCAACGGTCACGTCGCTACGGATGCCGCCGTCGTGCTCCAGCAGGAGGCAGTACGTCACCGCGCCCGGCTTCTTGGCGATGTTGCCGGTGCTCAGGCGGTGCAGCAGCGCCTGCGCGCCCGGTCCGTTGACCTCCAGCCGTTTCAGCGGCGTCATGTCATAAAGCCCGACGGCGGTACGCGTCTTCCACGCTTCGGCGGCGGAGATGGGGGAGGAGAACATGGCGGACCAGTCGTCCCGCTCCGGCGCCCGCCACTGCGCAGGGAGCTCCTCAAGCAGGCCGGCGTTGGCCTCGAACCAGTGCGGGCGCTCCCAGCCGGCGGACTCCAGGAAGAACGCCCCGAGCTCCTTCTGGCGCACGTTGAACGGACTGACCCGCAGGTCCCGCGGTGATTCCCTGGGCTGCAACGGGTGCATGATGTCGTAGATCTCCACGAAGTTCTGCTGGGACGTTTCGCTGACGTACTGGTCGGACGTCTGGACCCGCTCGAAGCGGGTGAGCTCGCAGCCGTGCAGGTCGGTGCGGGACCGGCCCTCGATGAGCAGCTCGGCCATGGCCCTCGCGACACCGGCGGAGTGGGTGACCCAGACGGCCTCGGCCACGAAGAAACCCTCGACGTCGGGGGACTCGCCCATGAGCGGACCGCCGTCCGGGGTGAAGGAGAAGATGCCGTTGAAGCCGTCCTCGATCTGGGCGCCGCGCAGGGCCGGAAGGAGGTCCTTGCTGTCCTGCCACGAAGGCGCGAAGTCCTCCAAGGTGAAGTCGAGGCGGGAGGGCATGCGGTGCTCGGACATCTCCTCCGCGCCGACGCGCGGCAGCAGTTCCATGTTCACGGGCATTGGACGGTGCGCGTAGCTGCCGATGCCGATCCGGTCGCCGTGCTCGCGATAGTACAGGTCCTTGTCCTGGTAGCGCAGGATGGGCAGCCGGGCACCGTTGGGAAGCTCGTTCCGGCCCTTGAGCTCCGGAAGCGCCGTGGTCGTCACGTACTGGTGTGCGAGCGGCAGCAGCGGCACCTTCAGGCCCACCATCTTGCCGAGCTCGCGGCCCCAGAACCCGGCGCAGGAGATCACAATGTCCGCCGGGATCACGCCGTCGGCCGTTTCGACGCCGGTGACCTTTCCGCCGGTTTGTTCGATGCCCGTCACCGTGGTGGAGCCGAGGTAGTTCACGCCGGCCGCACGGGTGCGGCTGATCAGCAGCTGGACGGCGCGGGCGGCGGAAGCAAGCCCGTCGGTGGGCACGTACAGGCCGCCGAGCACCTTGTTACCGGCGTCCAGGCTGCCAGTGTTCAACAGCGGGTAGTGCTTCTCGCACTCGTCCGCGTCGATGATCCGCCCTTCAATGCCCCACGAGGTGGCGTACCCGAGCTTGCGCTGCAGGTCCTGCAGCCGCGCCTCGGTAGTGGCCAGCTCAAGTCCGCCCAGCTGGTTGAAGCAGGACACCCCGTCGGAGCTGAGCGAGAGCAGCTTGTCCACCGTGTAGCGGGCGAACTCTGTCATGGTCTTGGACGGGTTGGTCTGGAAGACCAGGCCGGGGGCATGCGAGGTGGAGCCGCCGGCCAGTTCCAGCGGACCCTGTTCGACGACCGTGATGTTGTTCCAGCCCCGGCTGGCGAGTTCGTCCGCGAGGTTGGTGCCGACGATGCCGGCGCCGATGATGACGACGCGTGGTGATGCGCTCATAAAGTGGTTCTCCTGGTTCGCGTTAGCGGAATACGACGGTGCGGGTGTTGTTGAGCAGGACGCGGTGCTGGCAGTGCCACCTCACGGCCCGGGACAGGGCCTGCGACTCGGCGTCCCGGCCGACCGTCACCAGGGCGTCCGGGTCCAGGCTGTGGTCCACCCGGAAAACTTCCTGCTCGATGATGGGCCCTTCATCCAGGTCGGGGGTCACGTAGTGCGCCGTGGCGCCCACAAGCTTCACCCCGCGGTCGTAGGCCTGGTGGTAAGGCTTGGCGCCCTTGAAGCCGGGCAGGAACGAATGGTGGATGTTGATCGCCCGGCCGCGCAGCTCATTGCAGAGATCGTTGGAGAGCACCTGCATGTAGCGGGCCAGGACCACCAGATCGGCGTCGTATTCCGCGACGAGCTCCAGCAGCCGCGCCTCCGCCTCCGGCTTGGTGGCGGCCGTTACGGGCACGTGGATGAAAGGCAGCCCGGCGGCCTCGGCCATGGGGCGAAGGTCCTCGTGGTTGGAAACCACGGCAGCGATCTCCGCACCTAGGCTGCCGGCCCGCCAGCGGAAAATCAGGTCGTTCAGGCAGTGCCCGAACTTCGACACCATGACCAGCACACGCTGCGGCTGGCCGTCGTGGATGGCGAAGTGCATGCCGAATTCGCCGGCTGTCGCCGCGAATTCCGCGGTGAGGCTCTCCGCGGTGGCATCCTGCTGGTCGGGTTCGTCCAAACAGGGATCGCCTCCGCTCTGCGTGAAGGCTGTGCGCAGGTAGAGGTTCCCGCTGAGGTGGTCGTCGAACTGCTGGTGCTCCACGATGTCGAAGCCGCGGTCGGCCAGAAACCCGGTGATGGCCCGCACGATGCCCGGCCGCTCGGGGCAGGCCAGAGTGAGGACGAATTGGGTGGTGCGGGCTTTCGCCTCCGAGGCAGCCACCCCGGCAGTTGCGGCCGGAACGGCGCCCGGGGGGCGGCTTTCGAGAATTGTTGTCACGATTGTCTCCTGGTTGGTGCGACTAGCGGGTGGCGACGGCGTCGGTGGAGTCGCCGGGTTTGGCGTCGCTGTCCTTGATGTCGCTGTCATTGATGTGACCCGGGCAGAGCGTGCCCTCGGCACAGCGTTCGCCGCAGTCATGCTTGGTTACGAGATCGAACTGGACGCCTCCGTGCTGTTCCACTCCGGTGCGGATGGCGCGTTCGACGACGGATGTGGCGAGTCGCTGCCGCAAGGCCAGCGGATCGCGTCGCAGGTCACGGGCCAATGCGACGCAGAGCAGCAGCATGACCAGCACGAAGGGCAGGGCGGCCACGATTGTGATGCGTTGCAGTCCGGACAACGCCTCGGATGGCTTGTCGCCGCCGGCAAGGAGCATCACGGCTGCCACGCCACCGGTCAGCAGCCCCCAGAAGATCACCAGCCCGCGGCGGGGTTCGCTGGCTCCGTTGGAGCTCAGGGACGCCATGATGATGGAGGCCGAGTCTGCTCCGGTGATGAAGAAGATGGCCACCAGGACCATGGCCAGGACGATGACGGCAGTGGTGGCCCAATCCGACATGTTCAGGTTCTTGATCAAATCGAAGAGGGCGCCGTCGAAGGATATAGAGGGTGCGCCGTCAACCATTTTCACGAGGCCGTCGGTGGGGTCCTCCGTCTTGTCGGCCTGTTGCTGGATGCCGAAGGCAGTGCCGCCGAAGATGGCAAACCAGATCACGCTGACAATGCTTGGAACCAGCAGGACTCCGGTAACAAACTGCCGGATGGTGCGGCCGCGGCTGATGCGCGCGATGAACATGCCAACAAACGGTGTCCAGGACAGCCACCAGGCCCAGTAGAAGATGGTCCAGCTGGACATCCAGCTCCGCAGTGCCTCGTCTCCCACGGCTTCCGTCCGGGAGGACATTTCCGCCACGTCCCGGGCGTAGTCGCCGACCGCGGCGGGGATCAGGTTCAGGATGAACAGGGTGGGTCCCGCCACGAACACGATGAGCGCAAGGATCACGGCGAGGACCATGTTGATGTTGGACAGCCACTGGATGCCGCGGCTGATGCCGGACACCGCGGAGGCCACGAAGCAGGACGTCAGGATCGCGACGATGACCACGAGCACTGGGGTGCCGATTTCCCCAACCCAGCCGTTGGACGTCAGGCCGCTGCCGATCTGGAGCGCGCCCAGGCCGAGCGATGCAGCGGTACCGAACAGGGTGGCGAAAATGGCCAGGATGTTGATGAGCTTGCCGACGGGTCCTTCGACCATCCTGATGCCAAAGAGCGAGGTGAAGGCCGTGGAAATGAGTTGCTTGCGGCCCAGGCGGTAGGTGCCGTAGGCCATGGCGATGCCAACCACTGCGTACATGGCCCAGGGGTGCAGGGTCCAGTGGAAGATCGAGGTGGCCATGGCAGTCTGGATGGCTGCGGGTGTCCGGCCGTCCACGGTCTGTCTCTTATACACATCTGACGCTGCCGACGATAACAGAGTAGTGGGGGGGGGGGGGG
>JBKPJW010000273.1:0-2791 GCA_046730875.1 Actinomycetota bacterium
CGGCCCCGGAGAAGTCCGTGAGCTGTCGGGCGTAGTAGTCGATCTGGTTGGCGATCATCATGTCGCCGGGTCCGCCCATCACCACGGGCGTGATGAAGAAGCCCGTGCTGATGATGAAGACCAGCAGCCCGGCGGCGGAAATGCCGGGCATGCTCAGCGGCAGCGTGATCCTGCGGAACACGGATCCTTCCCGCGCGCCCAGCGAGCGGGCTGCGAGCCCGAGCCGGTCATCGATCGATGTCAGCGAGGAGAAGATCGGGAACACCGCGTACGGCAGGAGGCAGTGCACCATGCCGACGATCACGGCGAAGCGGTTGTGCAGCAACGGGATCGGCGCGCCCGTGAGCCCGATGCCCTGCAGGAAGGCGTTGACGATGCCGTTGTCCTGGAGCAGGACCGCCCAGGCGAAGTTCTTCACCAGGATGCCCGTCCAGAACGGCAGAAGTACGACGGCGAACAAAATCACCCGGGTGACGTTCCCGGCACGCCACAGGACCATGGCGATGATGTAGCCGAGCACCACTGTGACAATCGTGCTTGCCAGGGCGATGGTCAGGGTGTTGGCCAGCGCACGCAGCACGAGCGGGTCTTCGAGGACCCGCTGGTACGCGTTGTCGGCGAAGCTTGCGCCGACCAGTTTGCCCAGCGGCGTCAGGAACAGCGCAACGTCGAAGGCAAGGATCGGGGCCAGCAGCAGCCACCAGCCGCTGCGCCGCCGTCGGGGTGCTGGGTTAGCTAAAGGGGGCGCACCGCGGCCCCGCGGCCGTGTACGTTCCAGAGTTGCGTTGCTCATCTCAGCTGGCCTGCCAGAGCTTGAACTGCTGCTCGGTCTTCTTCAGGTTCTGCGACCACCACTTGTCGTCGCGGACCAGAATCTTGTCCGCGAGCAGGGGGCTGGTAGGAAGCGTGTCGGCGATTTCCTTCGGCAGCTTGGAGAGGGCCGGTATGTTGGCGAGGGTCAGGTTGGTGACCTTGTCGAACGCTGCACCGGCCTCGGCGTCGTTGGACATGAAGTTCATCAGCTTGAAGGCCGCTTCCTTGTTCTTTGCCCCCTTAGGCACTACGAAGTAGTCGCCGGCCAGCACGGCGTTTTCGGCGGAAAAGTTCAGCTTCGCGCCGTCGTTGCGGGCCGCGTTGATCCGGTTGTTGAAGCTGGTGGAGAGGGAGACCTCCCCGGAGGTGAGCTGCTGGATGGGCTCCTGGTTGGCAGCGTGGTACAGCAGCCGGTCCTTGCCGGGGTGCTGGCCCAGGACCCTCAGGGCGCGGTCGACGTCCAGGGGGTAGATCTTGTCGAAGGGGACGCCGTCGGCCAACAGTGCGGCTTCCAGGACGGAGCTGTCGGACAGCTGGTTGTAGACCGAGCGCTTGGTGTTGTACTTGCCCTGATCGAAGAACTGGGCCCAGTCCTTCGGCGCCTGCGCGTCAGAAATGACCTTTTGGTCCCACGCCATGACGAACAGGAAGCTCAGGTACTTGATGCCGTATTCGGCCTTTGCGTATCCGGGCAGGCCCTTGTCGCTGATGATGTCGTAGTCGAACTTCTCAAGCAGCCCCTCGGCGACGGCCACTTCATATTCCGGCGCCGTGATTTCCACGAGGTCCCACTGCACGTCACCGGACTGCACCTGGGCCTTGAGCGCGGCCAGGCTGGTGTTGGCCAGCAGCGTCGTCTGGATCCCCGACTGCTTGGTGAACGGGTCCAGGATCGTCTGGGTCAGCTGGTCGTTGTAGGAGCCGCCGTAGGACGTGACCGTCACCGTCTTGTTGGCGGCGGCACTTTCGGCGGGTTTGGTCCCGCAGCCGGAGAGCGCCAGTCCGGCAAACGGCGTCAGCGCTGCCGCTTTGAGGAGCTGCCTGCGGTCAAAGGGAGTGGACCGGAAATCTGTCATGGGGGAAGTGCCTCTCATGTACGCGGGCACGCCGAAAGACGACGTGTCGGGATTGCGGGAGTGGTGCGGTGCGTGTGGCGCGGGGAAGCGGGAAGAAGTGACAGCGGCGGTTCACGCGCGCCGTCAGTTCCAGGGGAAGCTCTCGAGTCCGCTTTCCGGCGGCTTTTCGGTTTCGCAACTCTAACTGTGAAGTTGCTCACTAGTCAACAGTTGTATTGTTTTAAGAAACAGGGCTCTTTCTCAGCGGATTCACAGCAAGGCGCCATTGAAGATCCAGCCCCAAGGCGCACAATATGTCGACCTGATAGATGTATTAACGGGCGATGGTGGCCGCGACTTACTGGAGCGTCAGTGGCGAGCGTCTTGGCCTTTCGACCTGAAAGCAAGCGAACTTGTAACGACTAATGATTGGCTCACCGGCATGATCACTCTGCGCAAGCACGTACTTCCATCGCTCCTCGCCCTGCTGCTGCTCTCGACGTCGGCCTGCACCTCCGAGACCACGGACCGCACCCCGTCCGGTGGCGCGACAAGCAAATCCGCCAAGCCTGCCAAATCCCCTACCCCCGCTGTTTCCGCAGCTGTGCCGCAGGTGGCGCCTGCCAGCACGGTGGACGCGCGGACGGTGCTGGAGGCCTTCAGGTCCCGGAACATGACCGGACACATGGAGGCGCTGCAGCGTATTGCCGATGCCAATGACGGCAACCGCGCCTCGGGCACCTCCGGCTATGAGGCATCGGCCAGGTACGTCGAGGAGCAGCTCCGGGCCGCCGGGTATGCGCCGGTGCGGCAGACCTTCACCTTCCGAGGGGACGGCCGCGGCAACAAGCGGGTGGAGTCCTTCAATATCCTGGCCGACACCGGCGGCAGCGCCGAACGCACCGTGGTGGTCGGCGCGCATC
>JBKPJW010000274.1:0-1577 GCA_046730875.1 Actinomycetota bacterium
CTCGCCGGTCCGAATGGTACCCATGCCGCCGGTCAGTGCCGACGCAACCCTTATTGCCACCTCCCGCGGCGAGGCCGGCTCCATGGCCGGACCGAGATAGGAGCGAACATGATTCCCGGAATTCCTGATCCGCATCTCGCGCAGATTCGTCCGGTTCGGGTGCGCACACCGCAGGGCTGCGAGGAATGTCTGGCCTTGGGCACCCCTTGGGTTCATTTGCGTTTGTGTCTCTCCTGCGGCCATGTCGGGTGTTGTGATTCCTCACCCATGCGGCACGCCCGAGCTCACGCCAACGAGTTGCATCCGATCGTTCGTTCCTTGGAGCCCGGCGAGGACTGGCGCTGGTGCTATCCCCATGAGGCATTGGTCTAGGCTACCGGCGGGCGCAACGAGCTGATGAAACCTGTCGCAGGGTCGACGCCGATCGAAACGCCGGATCTCTCCGGCGCGTATCCACGGCTCAGCCAAGCCCAGATCGAATTGTTGGGCCGCGCCGGCACCAGCCGGGCTACCTCTGCCGGAGAAGTCCTCATCCAGGAGGGGACCGTCGAGGCTGATTTCTTCGTCATACTGCAGGGCACCGTCCTGGTCGTCGAGGGGCTGCACGCCGCAGGTGGCAGGAGGACCGCTGAGCTTGGCCCCGACGCGCGGACCCTTGAAGTTCACGGTCCGGGACGCTTCCTAGGGGAATTGGGCGTGGTAGAGGGGCAACCGGCCTTTGTCAGCGCTGTGTCCGCCGAGGCGGGTGAAGTGCTGCAGATCAGCGGGGAAGACCTGCGCCGTGCCGTGCTGACGGACGCCGCCGTGGGCGAGACCATCCTGCGGGCATATCTTCAACGGCGGATCCTGCTGATCAGCGCGGGCGCGGGCATGCGCATCGTTGGATCACGCTTCAGCCGTGACACTCTTCGCCTGCTGGAATTTGCAGCCGCCAACCGCC
Organism: Actinomycetota bacterium; assembly: GCA_046730875.1. Lineage (GTDB taxonomy): Bacteria > Actinomycetota > Actinomycetes > Actinomycetales > Micrococcaceae > Arthrobacter. The sequence continues at coordinate 941 of JBKPJW010000274.1, forward strand.
TGCCTCACCTGCTGGTCGATCTGGAGGATGACGAGCAGGCGCAGGGCATCCTGGACCGGGCCGGGATACTCGCGGATGAGCTGCCGGCGGTGGTGCTAAGCGCCTCACAGGTCCTCAGAAACCCGTCGAACGCAGATCTGGCCCTAGCCATGGGCCTACGGGCGGTGAAAGAGCATTCGGCTTCGTACGATCTCATGGTCATCGGAGCCGGCCCCGCCGGCCTGGCGGCTGCCGTCTACGCGGCGTCGGACGGGTTGTCGGTCGTCCTTAAGGAAGGCTTCGCGATAGGTGGGCAGGCCGGCACGTCGTCGCGGATCGAGAACTTTCTCGGCTTTCCCGCCGGGATCTCCGGCGGCGAACTCACTGAAAGAGCGATCATCCAGGCCCGTAAGTTCAGCGTCCAGACCAACGTCGCATGCTGGGCACGCACCATCGAATTGAAGGACGGCGAGTTCCGCGCCGAGTTCAACGAGAGCGGCCCGGCCTCCTCCCGGGCAGCGCTGCTCGCAACCGGGGTTCGTTACCGCCGGCTGCCAGTCCCCGGGCTGGAGAAATTCGAGGGGATCAGCGTCTTCTACGCCGCCACCGTCCATGAAGCCAGGCTCTGCGGATTGCAGCCCGTGACCGTCGTCGGCGG